>NZ_JBMDIS010000025.1:0-86266 GCF_057808775.1 Pseudomonas sp. FG86
GTGTGTCAGCCCGTACATTGGGGGCTGGCACTCCGCCATCGGGGGCAAGCCCCCTCCCACATTTTGGGTTTCGACCAGGCAGGGGATTGGCGAGGGTCCGGCATTGGGACTAGCATCAACGCTGACGGTACTAAGCGGCCGTCGTGCGCGATTCGGACGTGAAGCACCATTAATTCCTGAGCGTCGCCAAACAGAATGTGGGAGGGGGCTTGCCCCCGATAGCAGTGTGTCAGCCCGTACATTGGGGGCTGGCACTCCGCCATCGGGGGCAAGCCCCCTTTCACATTTTTGCTTTCGACCAGGCAGGGGATTGGCAAGAATCCGGCATCGGGACTAGCGTCAACGCTGGCGGTACTAAACGGCCGCCGTGCGCGATTCACCTACTGACCGGACGGAATCAACCATGAATATTGTTCAACGCTTAGTGTTGTTGCTGAAGGTACTGGTGCTGTTGTCGTTGGGAATGTCGACGGCCTGGGCACATAACCCGGTGCAGAGTGGGGCGGCAGTGTCTGCGGCGCAGAGTGGGCATGGCAAGGTCCTGCAACTGGCCAAGTCCGAAGCGGAGCCAGGCGACGAGGGCCAAGGTGGCAGCAAGGACGATGACGACTCCACCACCGACGAGCCGGACAATGACAACCCGGATGATGAAGGCGATAGCCAGACGTAGACCTGGCAAAAAAAAAGCCCCTCCCGCCCGGTTGATGCGCAACCTGACGGGAGGGGCTGTAGAACGCGTTAACCCCCAACCTCTGTAGGAGCGAGCTTGCTCGCGAAAAAACGGAGAGCGCCACGATAAACCTGAAAAGGCTGCGTTATCGTTGACGATCTTCGCGAGCAAGCTCGCTCCTACAAGAGGGTGGGGCTGCTTCAGGCCACGAATTGCTCCGCGTAGTGGCATGCCACCTGACGGTTATCCAACGGCCGCAACAGCGGCTCCTCACTGCTGCAACGCTCGGTCGCGTACGGGCAGCGCTTGTGGAAAGCGCAGCCAGGCGGCGGATTCAGCGGGTTAGGCAGCTCGCCAACGATCTTGATCTTCGGCTTGTTCGGGTCCGGGTGGATGGTTGGGGTGGCCGACAGGAGTGCCTGGGTGTAAGGGTGCAGAGGCCTGGCGTAGATGTCTTCCTTGGGGCCCACTTCCACCGGGCGGCCGAGGTACATCACCATCACGTCATCGGCCACGTGCTGCACCACCGCCAGGTTGTGGGAGATGAACACATAGGCGGTGTTGAATTCCTGCTGCAAATCCATGAACAGGTTGAGCACCTGGGCCTGGATCGATACGTCCAGTGCGGAGGTCGGTTCATCCGCCACCAGCACTTTGGGTTGCAGCATCATGGCGCGGGCCAGGGCGATGCGCTGGCGCTGGCCACCGGAGAACATGTGCGGGTAGCGCTGGTAATGCTCAGGGCGCAGGCCCACCTGCTTCATCATCGCCTGGACCTTTTCGCGACGTTCGGCGGCGGACAGGTTGGTGTTGATCAGCAGCGGCTCGCCCAGTTGATCACCGACCTTCTGGCGGGGGTTCAACGAGGCATACGGGCTCTGGAACACCATCTGCACGTCTTTGCGCAATTGCTTGCGCTGGGCCTTGTCGGCGCCGGCGACTTCCTGGCCGGCGATTTTCAGGGACCCCGAGGACGGTTCCTCAATCAGCGTCAGCGCGCGGGCCAGGGTGGATTTGCCGCAACCGGATTCGCCCACGACCGCAAGGGTCTTGCCGGCTTCCAGCTCGAACGACACACCATTGAGCGCGCGTACCAGTGCGTGGCCCTTGAACAGGCCACGGGACACTTCGTAGTGACGGGTCAGGTCGCGGGCGGTAAGAACGACGGCCATTACGCCACCTCCTGGTTCAAGGGGTAGAAGCAGCGCGCTAGGCTGTTGGATTTAGGGTCAAGACCTGGGCGGGTCTGGCGGCAGCTTTCCTGCACGTACGGGCAGCGCGGCGACAGCAGGCAACCCTGCGGGCGGTCATAGCGGCCGGGCACGATACCCGGCAGCGTGGCCAGGCGCGTGGCGCCGAGGCTGTGCTCGGGGATCGCCTTGAGCAGCGCTTCGCTGTAGGGGTGTGCCGGGATGTCGAACAGTTGCGGCACCTGGCCGACTTCCACCGCCTGGCCGGCGTACATCACACACACGCGCTGGGCGGTTTCCGCCACGACGGCGAGGTCGTGGGTGATCAGCACCAGGCCCATGTTCTGCTCTTTCTGCAACGCCAGCAGCAGGTCCATGATCTGCGCCTGGATGGTCACGTCCAATGCGGTGGTCGGTTCGTCGGCGATCAGCAACTTGGGCTCGCCGGCAATCGCCATGGCGATGGCCACACGCTGGCTCATACCGCCGGACAGTTGGTGCGGGTAGGCGTCCATCCGGCTGGCAGCGCCTGGGATCTCAACCTTTTCCAACAGCTCAATAGCGCGCTTGCGTGCTTGCTTGCCGGACATTTTCAAGTGCAGGCGCAGCACTTCTTCAATCTGGAAACCCACGGTGTAGCTGGGGTTCAGCGCGGTCATCGGGTCCTGGAACACCATTGCCAGGTCTTTGCCGACGATTTGGCGGCGCTGGCGGTTGCTCAGCTTGAGCATGTCCTTGCCGTCGAAGTTCAGGGCGTCGGCAGTGACGATGCCGGGGTGCTCGATCAGGCCCATCAGCGCCATCATGGTCACGGATTTACCCGAGCCAGACTCACCAACGATTGCCAGTACTTCGCCTTTGTCGACACTGATGTCGAGGCCATCGACCACCGGCACGGCGGTCTTGTCGCCGAAGCGCACGTTGAGATTCTTGATTTCTAACAGTGACATGGGAATCTCCTCAGGCGGCGTTCTTGAGTTTCGGGTCCAGCGCATCGCGCAGGCCGTCACCCATCAAGTTGATTGCCAGCACGCTGAGCAAAATGGTCAAGCCAGGCAGGCTCACCACCCACCAGGCGCGTTCGATGTAGTCACGGGCCGAAGCCAGCATGGTGCCCCACTCCGGGGTTGGCGGTTGTACGCCAAGGCCGAGGAAGCCCAGGGCCGCGGCATCGAGGATCGCCGAGGAGAAACTCAGGGTGGCCTGTACGATCAGCGGTGCCATGCAGTTAGGCAGCACGGTGATGAACATCAGGCGTGGCAGGCCGGCACCGGCCAGGCGTGCGGCGGTCACGTAGTCGCGGTTTAGTTCGCCCATCACCGCGGCACGGGTCAGGCGGACATAGGACGGCAAGGACACGATCGCAATGGCGATCACGGTGTTGATCAGGCCAGGGCCGAGGATCGCGACAATGGCAACCGCCAGCAGCAGGGACGGCAGGGCCAGCATGATGTCCATCAGGCGCATGATGGTCGGGCCCAGCAGGCGCGGGAAGAACCCGGCGAACAGACCCAGCAGGATGCCCGGGATCAGCGACATCACCACCGACGACAAGCCGATCAGCAGCGACAGGCGCGAACCCTGGATCAGGCGCGAGAGCAAGTCACGGCCCAGTTCGTCGGTGCCGAGCAGGAACTGGATCTGCCCGCCTTCCAGCCATGACGGCGGGGTCAGCAGGAAGTCGCGGTACTGCTCGCTCGGGTTATGCGGCGCCACCCAAGGGGCGAAGAGCGCGCAGAACACGATCAGCAACATGAACAGCAGGCCGGCGACCGCACCTTTGTTCTTGGAGAAGGCTTGCCAGAATTCTTTGTACGGGGACGGATACAGCAGGCTTTGATCGACTGCTGACACGGGAGTAGGTGTGGTCATGGTCATGATCTCAGCGCTGGTGACGGATGCGTGGGTTGGCGAAGCCGTAGAGGATATCCACCACGAAGTTCACCAGGATCACCAGGCAGGCGATCAGCAGGATGCCGTTTTGCACCACCGGGTAGTCCCGCGCGCCAATGGCTTCGATCAGCCATTTGCCGATGCCGGGCCACGAGAAGATGGTTTCGGTCAAAACCGCACCGGCCAGCAGGGTGCCGACTTGCAGGCCAACCACGGTCAGCACCGGGATCAGCGCGTTACGCAGGCCGTGGACGAACACCACGCGTGCAGGCGACAGGCCTTTGGCCTTGGCGGTACGGATGTAGTCTTCGCGCAGCACTTCGAGCATCGACGAACGGGTCATCCGCGCGATCACCGCCAAAGGGATGGTGCCGAGCACGATGGCCGGCAGGATCAGGTGGTGCAGCGCATCCCAGAAGGCGTCCGGCTCGTCAGCCAGCAGGGTGTCGATCAGCATGAAGCCGGTGCGCGGCTCGATGTCGTAGAGCAGGTCGATACGCCCGGAAACCGGGGTCCAGCCCAGGCTTACCGAGAAGAACATGATCAGGATCAGGCCCCACCAGAAGATCGGCATCGAATATCCCGCCAGGGAGATGCCCATCACCCCATGGTCGAACAGGGATCCTCGCTTCAGGGCCGCGATCACCCCGGCCAACAGGCCCAGGATGCCGGCGAACAACAGGGCGGCCATGGACAGTTCCAGGGTCGCCGGGAAGAGGGCGGTGAACTCGGTCCACACGCTGGTCCGCGTGCGCAGCGATTCGCCAAGGTCGCCATGGGCGAGCTTGCCCACATAGTCCAGGTATTGCGCATACAGCGGCTTGTTAAGGCCGAGGCGTTCCATTGCCTGTGCGTGCATCTCGGGGTCGACGCGTCGCTCGCCCATCATGACTTCGACGGGGTCGCCGGGGATCATGCGAATCAACGCAAATGTCAGCAACGTGATGCCGAAAAACGTGGGGATCAATAACCCCAATCGGCGGGCAATAAAACTAAACATCTTGTGGTGTACCTCAATCAGCCGGTTAGGCAAGTCCGGCACCGTCAAGGTCGACGGTGCCGAGCGTTTTTCTTATTTACTTCACCTGGGTGGTGGCGAAGTTATTGGTCGTCAGCGGGCTTTGGGTATAACCCTCGACGTTTTTACGCATGGCGGTGAACATTTTCGGGTAAGCCATGGGAATCCATGGTTGGTCCTTGTCGAAAACGTCCAGTGCTTGTTCATAGAGTGCAGCGCGCTGGGTGGGTTCAGCGATGGCGCGCGCCTTGTCGATCAAATCCTGAAATTCTTTGTTACACCAGCGAGCGTAGTTTTCGCCGTTTTTCGCTGCATCGCAACTCAGGTTCGGTGTAAGGAAGTTGTCTGGGTCGCCGTTATCACCGGCCCAGCCCGCGGACACCATGTCATGTTCGCCGGCTTTGGCGCGCTTGAGCATTTCGCCCCATTCCATGACCTTGATGTTGACCTTCAGGCCAATTTGCGCCAGGTCGGCCTGCATGCGCTGGGCGCCGAGCATCGGGTTAGGGTTGGTCGGCCCGCCGCCGTTACGGGTGAACAGGGTGAACTCGGTGCCTTCTGGTACGCCAGCTTCCTTGAGCAGGGCGCGGGCCTTATCGAGGTCACGTGGCGGGTTTTTCAACTTGTCATTGAAGCCCAGCAGGGTCGGCGGATACGGGCCGGTGCCGACCACCGCATTGCCTTTGCCGTACAGGGCTTCAGTGTAGCCAGCCTTGTCGAACGCGATATTGATCGCGTGACGAACGCGGGCGTCGCTCATGTACTTGTGGGTGGTGTTCAGGGCTGTGTAGCTGGTGGTCATCGCCGCCAGTTCATCGACCTTCAGGTTCGGGTCTTTCTTGATGCTTGGGATGTCATCCGGCTTCGGATACAGCGCGATCTGGCATTCGTTGGCCTTGAGCTTCTGCAGGCGCACGTTGTTGTCGGTGGTGATCGCCAGGATCAGCGGGTCGGCCGGCGGCTTGCCACGGAAGTAGTCCGGGTTGGCCTTGAAGCGCACCTGGGCGTCCTTGGCGTAGCGGGTGAAGATGAACGGGCCGGTGCCGATGGGCTTGGCATTGAGGTCATCGGTCTTGCCGGACTTGAGCAACTGGTCGGCGTATTCGGCAGAGTGAATCGAGGAAAACGCCATGGCCAGGTCGGCCAGGAACGGTGCTTCAGGGCGGGTCAGGGTGAAGACCACGGTGTGGTCGTCAGTCTTCTCGACGCTCTTGAGCAGTTCCTTGAAGCCCATGCTTTCGAAGTAGGGGTAGCCCACGTTGGACTTGGTGTGCCAGGGGTGTTTCGGGTCCAGTTGGCGCTGGAAGCTCCAAAGCACGTCGTCGGCGTTCAGGTTGCGCGTGGGTTTGAAGTAGTCGGTGGTGTGGAACTTGATGTCGTCACGCAGGTGGAAGGTGTAGGTCAGGCCATCGGCGCTGATGTCCGGCAGGGCCTTGGCCAGTGCGGGAATCACTTCGGTGGTGCCGGGCTTGAAGTCCACCAGGCGGTTGAACATGGTTTCAGCGGCGGCGTCAGCTGTGACGGCGGTGGTGTACAGGACCGGGTCGAAACCTTCCGGGCTGGCTTCGGTGCAGACCACCAGCGGTTTGGCCGAAACGCCGATCGCAACGCTCAACAGCGCAGCGGCAATAGCGGCTTGTAGCGGGAGCATTTTCATTCGGAGCCCTCTGCAATCGATGGGACCAGACAAGCGTAGACGGCGGGCTCGGATTGAGCCCGCCGTCTACCTGGCGCTAATTAAAGGATGTTGAACGGGATGGTGGTGACCAGGCGGAACTCTTTGATGTTGCCATCAGCTTGTTGCGCGCTGGCGCGGTGAGTCACGTAGGTGCCACGGATGGTGGTGGCCTTGAGTGGGCCGCTCTGAATCGCGTAGGACGTGCCAACGCCGTATTCCTGGTGTTTCTCGCCGTCCATCAGGCGCAGGTCGCTACGCGAAGCGCCGGCTTCACCGTAGGCGGTACCGTTGTAGTGAGTACCGTCGATGCCCCAGCCGCGCGCCGAGTAGACGTTGAACTTCAGGCCTGGCACGCCGTATTCGGCCATGTTGATGGCGTAGGCGACCTGGAAGGACTTCTCGTTCGGGCTGTTGAAGTCCGAGGTCAGGGAGTTGGCCAGGTAGATGCCGTTGGTTTCGTGCAGGTAGTCGAAGTACTCGTCACCGTTAACTTCCTGGTACGAGAAGGTCAGGCTGTGGGCCTGGTGGGTCAGCCCCAGGGACAACGAGTAAGTGTCGTTGTCGATGTTGCCCATCTTCTTGCTGCCGGTGTCGGTGGTTTTGTAGTAGTTCAGGCCGGTGGTCAGTGCCAGGGTCTGTGCATCACCCAGTTCGTGGGTAGCGCCGAAGTAGTACTGGTTCCAGAAGTCTTCAACGTTGGCGGCGAACACGCTGGTTTTCAGGCTTTTGAACGGCTGGTAGTTGAAGCCCAGGGTTTTGACCTTGTCGGTTTCCTGGCCATTGCCGTACTCGGAACGGAATTTCGACAGGCTTTGTTCGGTACGCGGCGAAACGCGATCGAAGATGCCGCCCTGGAACGACAGGTTGCTGAACTCTTCACTGTTGAAACTCACACCTTCGAAGCTCGAAGGCAGGGCACGGTTGCCGATAGTGTCGACGATTCCGCTGCTGAAGTTCTGGCGACCGGCGGTCAAGGTGGTGTTCGACACGCGGAACTTGACGTTAGCCAAGCCCAGTTTGCTCCATTGGCCTACTGCATCACCGTCGGAGTCAGCCAGGGTACGGTTGGAACCGCCCTTGATATCACGCTTGCTGCGGTCCAGGACCACAGCGTTGTAGGCCGCCACTTCGGTGGCCACGCCCACGGTGCCTTGGGTGAAGCCCGAGGAGTAGTTGAGGATGGTGCCTTGCACCCAGTTCGTGCGGTTGGCGTCAGTGCGTGCCTGACCGTGCTTCTCATAGGTAAAGCGCTGGCCGCGGAATTTCTTCTCGCTGGAGAACCAGTTGCGAGTGGTACCGCCCAGGCTTTGACCGTCGATAAAGCCTTTGGCTTCGCTTTGCGCGCTGGTGCCGGCCAGGGTGGTAGGCACGAAGTCCTGGCTCTGAGTGTCCGCATAGGCGGTGGCCGTGATGCTGCTGATGGCCAAGGCCAGAAGCGCTTTGCTGCTCAGTTTCATGGGTGAAGCTCCTTTGGTTCTCTTTTTTATGCCGGTCTTTTTAGGTGAACCGGCTATTGGGTGTGTAACTCGATCAAGCTATTGCAAACGTTTGCTGTAGGAAAATTCCCAAAACAAGGCTGCACGTTTGCGAGAGAGCCAACTTCGCTCTCTGCAAATCCGGTTATTTTTTTAGGGGGTGATACTGACGCCTGAGAACACGTTGCGGCCGAAGGGGCTCACTTTGAAACCTTCGACTTTGGCGCTTAACGGCTGGTTGACCGTCGAGTGGGCGACGGGCGTGATAGGCACCTGCGCTTTAAGCAGTTGCTGCGCCTGTTTGTACAGAACAGTCCTTTGTTCGCGGTCGGTGACGACCTTGGCTTGCTTGATCAGCTTGTCGTACGCCGGGTCACACCACATGGAGTAGTTGTTCCCGCCGATGGCGTCGCAGCTGTAGAGAGTGCCCAGCCAGTTGTCCGGGTCACCGTTGTCGCCGGTCCAGCCGATCAGGCTGATATCGTGCTCACCGTTCTTGGTGCGCTTGATGTATTCGCCCCACTCGTAGCTGACGATCTTGACCTTGAGGCCGATCTTCGCCCAGTCGCTTTGCAGCATCTCGGCCATCAGCTTGGCGTTGGGGTTGTACGGCCGCTGCACCGGCATCGCCCACAGGGTGATCTCGGTGCCTTCCTTCACGCCGGCGGCCTTGAGCAGTTCCTTGGCTTTTTCCGGGTTGTAGGCGGCGTCCTTGATGCTGTCGTCGTAGGACCACTGGGTCGGCGGCATGGCGTTGACTGCCAATTGTCCCGCGCCCTGGTACACGGCATTGAGGATGCTCTGCTTGTTCACTGCCATGTCCAGCGCCTGGCGCACTTCAAGCTGGTCGAACGGCTTGTGGCGCACGTTGTAGGCGATGTAGCCGAGGTTGAAACCGGGCTTGGTCAGCAGTTTCAGGTTCGGGTCGGCCTTGAGGGCGTCGACATCGGCCGGACGCGGATGCAGGGTGACCTGGCATTCCCCGGCCTTGAGCTTTTGCACGCGCACCGAGGCGTCGGTGTTGATGGCGAAAATCAGTTGGTCCAGCTTGACCTTGCTCGGGTCCCAGTACTGTTTGTTGGCCACAAAGCGGATCTGCGAGTCTTTCTGGTAGCGCTGGAATACAAAGGGCCCAGTGCCGATCGGCTTCTGGTTGATGTCGCTGGGCTTACCGTCCTTGAGCAACTGCTCGGCGTATTCGGCCGAGAGGATGGCGGCGAAGCTCATGGCGATGTTCTGCACGAACGCGGCGTCGACAGTGTTGAGCGTCATCACCACGGTGTGTGGGCCGGTCTTCTCGACCTTGGCGATGTTCTTGTTCAGGCTCATCCCGTTGAAGTACGGAAACTCGGTGGGGTAGGCCTTGCGAAACGGATGGTCGGGGTCAAGCATGCGGTTGAAGGTGAACAGCACGTCGTCGGCGTTGAAGTCCCGCGTTGGCTTGAATTCCTTGTTGCTGTGGAATTTCACCCCTTCGCGCAGATGGAAGGTGTAGGTCAGGCCGTCTTCGGAAACCTCCCACTTGGTCGCCAGGCCAGGCACCACGTTGGTCTCGCCCTTTTCAAACTCGACCAGCCGGTTGTACAGCGGCTCGGCGGCATCGTTGTCGGTGGCGGTGGTGTATTGCGCGGTGTCGAACCCTGCCGGGCTGCCTTCGGAGCAGAACACCAGGCTCTTCTTGTCGGCGGCTTGGCCCATCGTGGCCACAGCCAGCAGGCTGGTGCCAAAAATTGCGGATAGAACGGTGGTATGGCGCATGACGATCCCGATCCTTGTTTGTAGTTATCATCAGCGAGCAATCACCCGGGCTTTCGGCCAGGGAGACATCACTGATCCCACTCGCAGCAAGAGCCTTTCCGAATTAGATGCCTCTGCTGTCCTACGACGTTAGGGGTCGCGGACTTCGCAGTAAATGCGTCAAATCTGACTGACCTTGTAGGCAACGGAGTCGCAAATCGCAGTTCGTTACCGTAGGACGGCAGCAATTGCGAATGTGGTCTGTTTCCTACGGTCCAGGCGGATGCAATAACGGCGACGTTCTGAAACGCCGCCGCCAGTGATCCTTACTTGCCGCTTACGCTCACGCCGTAGAAGGAGTTCAAGCCAAACGGGCTGATCTTGAAGTCCTGCACGGAGTTGCGCATGGGTTGATACACCGTCGAGTGCGCGATAGGTGTCATCGGGACTGCATCTTTGAGGATATGTTGCGCCTGCTTGTACAGCTCGGTGCGTTTGGCGACATCCGATGTAGCCTTGGCTTCTTTGACGATGCCGTCGAATTTCTTGTCGCACCATTTGGAGAAGTTGTTACCGGCCAGCGAATCACAGCCGAACAGCACGTTCAGCCAGTTGTCCGGGTCACCATTGTCGCCGCTCCAGCCAATGATCATGGCCTGGTTCTCGCCGCCTTTGGAGCGCTTGATGTACTCGCCCCATTCGTAGCTGGTGATCTTGACCTTCAGGCCGATCTTGGACCAGTCGTTCTGCAGCATTTCAGCCATCAGCTTGGCATTCGGGTTGTACGGACGCTGGACCGGCATGGCCCACAGGACGATCTCGGTACCTTCCTTGACGCCGGCTTCCTTGAGCAGCGCTTTGGCTTTCTCCGGATCGTACTTGGCATCCTTGATGGTGGTGTCGTAGGACCATTGAGTCGGTGGCATGGCGTTGACGGCCAGTTGACCGGCGCCCTGGTAGACGGAGTCGATGATCTGCTGCTTGTTCACCGACATGTCCAGCGCCTGGCGCACGCGCAGGTCTGCCAGCGGGTTAGGCTGGTCGCTGCCCTTGATCTTGTCCATGACGTTGTAAGCAACGTAACCCAGGTTGAAACCGGCCTGGTGCGGCAGTTTCAGGTCCTTGTCTTCGCCCAGCGCCTTGAGGTCGGCCGGACGTGGGAACAAGGTGATCTGGCATTCGTTTTTCTTGAGCTTCTGGATGCGTACCGATGGGTCGGTGGTGATGGCGAAGATCAGGTTGTCGATCTTGACGTCTTCAGGCTTCCAGTAGTCCTTGTTGCCGGTGTAACGGATGTTCGAGTCTTTCTGGTAGCTCTTGAACACGAACGGGCCAGTGCCGATCGGCTTCTGGTTGATGTCCGGGGCTTTGCCTTCCTTCAACAGTTGGGCGGCGTATTCAGCCGACTGGATCGACGCGAAGCTCATCGCCAGGTTTTGGATAAAAGCGGCGTCCACGGTGCCAAGGGTGAACTTGACGGTGTGGTCATCGATTTTCTCGATGTTCTTGATGTTGGTGTCCATCCCCATGTCCGTGAAGTACGGGAACTCGGTGGGGTAGGCTTTACGGAATGGATCGTCTTTATTGATCATCCGGTTGAAGGTGAACAGTACGTCGTCAGCCGAGAATTCACGAGTGGGCTTGAAGTACGGCGTGGTGTGGAACTTGACGCCTTCGCGCAAATGGAAGGTATACGTCAGGCCATCCGGGGACACGTCCCAGCTGGTGGCCAGGCCAGGAATCACAGCGGTGCCGCCGCGTTCGAACTGGCTCAGGCGGTTGAACATGGTTTCGGCCGAAGCATCGAAGTCTGTTCCGGTGGTGTACTGGCCTGGATCGAAACCGGCCGGGCTCCCTTCGGAGCAGAACACCAGGTTAGTTGCCGCATGGGCAAAGGGGGCGGCGGCCATAAGGCCAGCGCTCACTAATAACGGAAGGACTGCGTGTTTAAGCATGTTGGCCTCATGATTTGTTGTCATTTTTGGTGGTGAGGGCGACCTCGTGAGTCGGCCTGCGGATACTTATGCAGGGGCCATACCCATTGCAAGATGCTGAACGGTTGCAAGCGGCAAAGAGTGGTACGAACGTACACGAATGTCGCAATTATGAAAGTTTTGACACAAATGGGCATGTTTAGAGGGTTTTTTCGGTGCGCCAGGCGCACCAAAAAGACCCATATGGCGCGCCTGGCGCACCCGGTTGGGGCGCGGCTGTTACTTATCTAGACTCACGCCGTAGAAAGGCGTCAATCCAAACGGGCTGATCTTGAAGTCTCGCACTTCTTTTCGTAGGGGTTGGAAAACCGTCGAGTTTGCAATAGGCGTTATAGGTACTTGTTCCTTAAGGATTTTCTGTGCCTGTTGATACCACTTTATGCGCTGCTCGCGATCGCTGCTGAGTTTGGCTTGTTGGACAAGTTTGTCGTAGGCCGGGTTACACCATTTGGCGTAGTTGCTGCCCTTGACCGCAGCACAACTGTAGAGCACGCCGAGCCAGTTATCCGGGTCGCCGTTGTCGCCGGTCCAGCCGTAAATCATCGCATCGTGCTCACCATTCTTGGCGCGCTTGATGTATTCGCCCCATTCATAACTGACGATGTTGGCCTTGATGCCGATCTTGTCCCAGTCCTGCTGGATCATTTGCGCCGACATGCGCGCATTCGGGTTGGAAGCCCGTTGCACGGTCATGGCCCACAGGTTGATGGTCGTACCTGGTGCAACCCCTGCTTCTTTTAGTAGCGCCCGAGCCTTGGTCGGATCGTAGGGGGCGTCCTTGATGGTCGGGTCATAAGACCACTGCGCCGGTGGCAAGGCGTTCTGCGCCAATTGTCCGGCGCTTTGGTAAACGGCCTTGATGATCGCGGGTTTGTCGATAGCCATGTCCAGGGCCTGGCGCACCTTGAGCTGGTCCAGCGGCGGGTGGGTCACGTTGTAGGCCAGGAAGCCCAGGTTGAAACCGGCTTGCTGTAGCACGCGCAGGTTGGGGTCCTGTTTCATCACCTCGATGTCGGCGGGGCGCGGATAGCCACTGACCTGGCATTCGCCGGCCTTGAGTTTCTGCAGGCGTGACGCGGCATCCGGGGTGATGGCGAACACCAGGTTGTCGAGCTTCACATCCTCGGGCTTCCAATAGTGTTTGTTGGCCACATAGCGAATCTGCGCGTCCTTCTGGTAACGCTTGAACACAAACGGCCCGGTGCCTACCGGTTTCTGGTTGATGTCTTCGGCCTTGCCTTCCTTCAGCAATTGAGCCGCGTACTCGGCGGACTGCACCGAGGCGAAACTCATCGCCAGGTTTTGTACGAAGGCGGCGTCGACATTGTTCAGGTTGAAGCGCACGGTGTGCTCGTCGAGTTTGTCGACGCTCTTGATCGTGGTGTTCAGGCCCATGTCGGTGAAGTACGGCGACTCGGAGGGGTAGGCCTTGCGAAACGGGCTGTCGGCATCCAGTAGGCGGTTGAAGGTGAACAGCACGTCATCGGCGTTGAAGTCGCGGGTGGGCGTGAAGAAATCGGTGGTGTGGAACTTGACGCCATCGCGCAGGTGGAAGGTGTAGGTCAGGCCGTCTTTGGACACCTCCCAGCTGGTTGCCAGGCCGGGCTCGACTTCGGTGCCGCCGCGCTTGAACTGGGTCAGGCGGTTGAACACGGTTTCCGCCGAGGCATCAAAATCGGTGCCGCTGGTGTACTGGCTGGGGTCGAAACCCGCGGGGCTGGCTTCGGAGCAGTAGACCAACGTGCTGGCGGCCTGAGCCAGCGGCATAAAGGCCAGCAGGCCGGCGGCGAGAAGCAGTGGTTTTAAGGTGATTCTTTCC
Source organism: Pseudomonas sp. FG86 (assembly GCF_057808775.1). Taxonomy (NCBI): domain Bacteria; kingdom Pseudomonadati; phylum Pseudomonadota; class Gammaproteobacteria; order Pseudomonadales; family Pseudomonadaceae; genus Pseudomonas; species Pseudomonas sp. FG86. The sequence goes on from NZ_JBMDIS010000025.1 coordinate 13,475, forward strand.
ATGGAGACCCCTGAAGTGGCTGGCATTTGAGCGCTGCCCAAACGAAAACGGCGGTCACCGAGGTTACCGCCGTTCAGGGGGATCAGGTAAGAGGGAAGTTATCCCCCGGCTTTACGGATTGGGTGCGATGGAGACCGCGATATGGGATGGGGCGTTTTTGTCGATCGCATATGAGCTGCCCAACTCGTTGCTCTCCCGTATTGTGAAGAACCTTGTGATTGTGATCTCCGCGCCCGGAACACGGCTGAGATCCTGTCCCGGGTTTGAGAGGTGCCCTTTGGCCGTGATCCGAACGTTGACCAGGTTCTTGGCGGGGTCGTGATCAATGTGAAACTGGGTATCGTCAGCGGCGAAGTAATAGCCGTCTTGCAGTGTCGTCCCGTTCAAGTTACTGGAGCCGGGTCCTAAGGCGCCTTGATGGGCTACCTCGGAGATACGGGCGCGCAGATCGGGGTCAGCAATTGTTTCCTCAAACTGCTTCAATCTTGCTTCCCTGATGCCCTCGGACGTGCTTGCCCCTGCATTCAGTTGATGTGTGACGGATAGCCCATTTTCCTTCGTGGTCACTGCGTAAGGGTTACGGTTTAGATCCAATAGAAAGTTGGGGGAATACTCGCTTGAACTGTGCTGGGTGATTTGTGCTTTTTCGCTGGGCTCAACTGAGAACCCAGTATCGTCGATGCTCCAGGACACGATGGTGTTGGCCTTGATGGCCCCGTTGGCCTCGTAGTTTTTACTGCCAAGCGTGTAATGGATTGCGTCGTTGAATTTCAATAGTTCGTCAGCCCTTTGAGCGAAGGGCAATAGTTTGTCATCGTGATCGCCGAATTGACTGGCAAAAGAGCGGGGGGACTTCATTTCATCACTCGGAGTAGGCGATGGTGTGCGTTCCCATGGCCATTTTATTCTCATGCCGCCATCCGCCGGCGCCCTTACCCATTCCCCCTCACGGCCAGGATGGACGCGCATCACCGCCCTGCCGGTCGCGGGGCTGATAATCGACGTTGCGCTATCCCCCATTCTGTAAGCGCTTTCGATCTCGAATACCTTGCTGCGGCCTGTTTCATCGGTATGGCGGACAAAGTTCCAGCGCTTGCCCTCGCTGTCCGTCACTCGATAAACGCCCATCGCATCCGGCGTGGTGTTGGCGATGAATTGCTCGCCATTAGGCACGGCATGCTCGCTCATTTTCACGAGGCTGGATGAAGGCATACGGAAGCGGTTGACAGTCAAATCCGGTATCCCCGGTGTCGGGCGGTTGCCAGAGCCTCCAGCTTGCGGCGCTTTGATCTCATTTTCATCGACCGCGATCGTCGGCTTTCCGGGCGGTAGGGGTTCCTCGGCCGGCAGTTCAAACGGGTCTTTCACGGCGCCACTGGCGCCCGCTGAAAACAAGGTATTAAGCGTGCCATCAAAGACTTTCCAGGCGCCGTCCGTGCGTTCTGCCTGGGTGTCACCGGAACGGTTTTTTTCGGCGCCGATCGTCAGTTCAGCAGCCCCGGTGAGTACCGCGATACCGGCTATGGGAGCTCCCAGCGGCGCCAGTTTGCCGAAGAGGCCCGCAGCTGCCGAGAGATCATTCAGCCAGGTATCGCGCGTGACCTCGCTGTTGGATTTGATGACTGTGTCGGCGTCGCTCGTCATGCGCTCCTTTGCCTCGTTCTGCAGGTGCGTAAACACGTCACCGTCGATCTTGACGTTGCCACGATCGATGGTTTTGCCTTCCCAGTTCTCCCAATCGCCGTTGGCCAGGTGAGCCAGCGATGAATCGACCCCGTACTTACCGAAAAGGCCGCCGTCCTGGCGGTTGTACAACGAAAAGTGCGATGCGAGGGCTTCGCGCTTTTGCGGGTCCTTGGCTTGCTCGACCACCCATTCATCCATTTTTTTCAGCGAGTCGAAGCGGACAAATGCAGGGGTGGCGTCAGGTATGTAGAGAATTTGCCTGCCGTCTCGGCGGTTGTTTTCGTAGTTGGATTGGCCGTCATCCAGATCGGCCAATCGAATGATGTTGCTTGGGTAGCCGTTTATATCGAAGACATGCGCCCTGAGTTTGCCTTTTGCGGGCGACTCTGTTTGCAGTTGTTCAACAGTGGTGGGGGCTTTCTCATCCAGGGGAACATTGGCGGCGGCCATCACCAGCGTGTAGTCGTCTCGGGTGAACGTGTGCTCGGCGGCTTGTAACGCTTGTTCAGCAGGCGTTTTTAACTCAAAGGCCTTCAATTGCTGGCGTGCCTGATTAACGAAGTTACCTTTCTGGACCGTGCGGTAGTCGGTGCCCAGGGTCTTCCAGAATTGGGTTATTTGCTCCGTTACCCGGCTTTGCAGGTTGGCATCGGCAACGCCGCGCATGAACACAGACGGTGCCAGGCGGATTTCGTTGCCCTCGCCGTAATGCCCGTTCTTTGCGGTTTGCCCAGGGCCAACGGTGTAGATGGCGGCATCTGCATCGAGCACGCCGGGTAGCCAATCCTGTTCCGAGAAGTTCGCCAATACGGCCTCGGTGAGGGTTTTTGAGAGGCTCGGTTCAACGTTGAATTGCCGACCCGACAAGGTCTTGTCGGTGGTGCCGGCGGCGGCGTTGCCGTGAAAACGATGCAGGTACAGGTTGTCCGCATTCAACGGCTCAAGTTTGGCCAGTTCATCCTTGGGCAGATGCGCCCTGAGAATGTTTTCCGCCTGTTGCCTTGCCTCTGCCCGAGGGTTTGGATACGCCTGCGCAACGCCGGTTGCCAGCTTTGTGAACGCCAGCTTTTGAGGGGCTTCGGCATAGACCTTTTCAGCCTTCGTTCGCTGGGTTTCAAGGGCTTGTGCTGATTGCTTTTCGGTGGCGGGAGCGTCGAAGGTTTTCTGGCTGTTCAATTGGGCGATTCGCGTCCTGCTTCCGTCCACGTTGGCAGGGTCACGTTCAGCGTAAAACTTGGCCACTGTCTTTAGCGAGGCGGCCATGGAGTTTGTCCCAAACGACACATTCAGTGGTTGATTCGCATCGGGCGCAATGACTTTGGCGATCTCAAGCAGTGGGCCAGCGATTTGTCGCCAGCCTGAAGAGTCGGTCAAGGAAAAGTGCTTCAGCACACCGTCGACACTGGCGGACAGGGCGCCGGTAGACGGGGTGATTTTCAGCGTGCCCGGATCGATTTTTTGCTCACGCAACCACCCTTGAACCACGGGGCGTTCCAGTTCGCTGCGATAGAGCGCGAGCCATTGCCCCAATACCGTCTGCGTCGGGACCTTGACCATGCCGGGGACGCCACCCGCGGTTTTTTTCTGCCATTCGCGGGTAAAGTTTTGCACCAGCTCGGCATCTCCAGGCGCGGCTGGATGGGCAATGCGTTCATGACGCTTATAGATGTTTGCCACCGTGCGTTGCTGCACGGCTAATGCTTGTTCGCCGCGCACCGCGGGCGACCTGTCTGTATCCGTTGACGCGATCGGCGCAAACGTTCTGGTACGGTCGAGTTCTTTGACCGTCGCTGGAGCAAGGTCTGGCACACCATAAAAGTCCGCGACCTTCCCCAGTTCGGTGGTATCGATGAAGGCGTCGTTGTAGTGAACGGTATCTTGCCCGTTGCTGGTGACCACTTTGCTCGCCGCCAGGATCGGACCGGCAACGGTGGACCAGCCGGAATTGTCGTTCAGGCTGAACGTCACGCGATGATGATTGATGGCGGCGGAAATGGCGTTGGTGTCGGGGAGGATGACGATACTTGCCGGGGTGATGCCCTTTTCCTTTAGCCAGTTCTGAAAGTCCGGATTTTTCAACGCGATGGCCAATTGCGTTCGCCACCGCCCCAGCGTGGAGTTCGGAGGAACTTGGACCGGCGTACCATGCTCCCGTATGCCGGTGTTGAGCACACTGAGGACATTGTCCACCAGTTGGCTATCACCCTCGGTGCGTGGGGGCAACGACGCAGCAGTATTTGACGCGCCTCTTGAGTGGAGGGCTGAATCAGGGCTGATGGATTGGATTGGCTGAGGTGCGAAGGTGGATAGTGTCATTTATGGAGTTCTCGCTAGTGGTTTGAACACACACCCGCAGATCACTCCTTGTCAGTCTGTGGATACAAATGTGTGTTGAAAGCCCGGCAAAACATTCCATGACTGCAATTCAGGATGGGTTACGGCGCATTGCGACTTATGGAAAAAAAACGGCGCCTGCCTGAGGCCGCGCCGTTTTTTGATGGAGCAGGGCTTTTATTGAAGGACTTCGATCACGCCGTCCGCCGACATGCTGACCTGGCTGGTCCCAGCCTCTACTTCTGGCGTCGGCGCCGAATCCATCGCCGCCGCTTTCATCATCATCCCGCCGCGTGCATACGGCTGTGGATAACCATTGGTGTTGAAGTTCAGGTTGACGATCTTGTAACCCTTGCCCCCCAGTGCGTCGGTGGCCAGTTGTGCGCGAGCCTTGAACGCGGTGACGGCTTCCTTGAGCAGGGCATCTTCGCTGGCCTTGCGGGTCGGGTTGGCAATGGCGAAGTCCATGCTGTCCATTTTCAGGTTGGTCAGCATCTCGCCGGTGAGCTTGGACAGCGCGGCAAAGTCCGCGCTTTCCATGCGCAATTCGGCGCGTTCACGCCAGCCGGTGATTTTCTGGTTCTTGTTGTCGTAGATCGGGTAGCTGTTGCGGCTGCCCTGGCGCAGGGTCACGCCTTTGACTTCGCGGGCCTGGGCCAGTGCCTTGTTCATGGTGGTGGTGATTTCGGCGGCGAGCTTGCCCGGGTCGCTGTTCTGGGATTCGGTGTAAAGGGTGACGATCATCTGGTCGCGGGCCACCTCCTGGCTGACCTCGGCGCGCAGGGCAATCTGGTTGTAATGCAGCTCATCGGCGGCCATGGCCTGAAGGCTGGCGAGGCTGCCGACGCTGAGGGTGACGATGGCTGCACTGCGAATGAAACGAGACATGGAAGCTCCTTAGGGGGGGCGTATCGGTATGACTGTAGACGGTCACGTTGGGTTCTTCGGGTTTACACATTAGCTACAGGTTGGGGCGCTGCCGACGAACGGTCATTTGCCCGCCCTGCGTCAAAGAGCCACACACGCCGTGTCGGCGGTGCTGCTTCGTTTATACTCCTGCCGATCCGCCTGCAGCGCTCATCGGGAGAGCTCATGCTCGCCGCCGTAAAACTGACTTCCGCCACTCGCCAGAACCTCTGGCGCCTGACGTTCATTCGTACCCTGGTCCTGGCCGCGCAGGCCGGCTCCGTCGGGCTCGCCTATTGGTTCGACCTGCTGCCTCTGCCGTGGCTGCAATTGGGCGTGACCCTGTGCTTTTCCACCGTGCTGTGTGTGTTCACCGCGATCCGGCTGCGCACCACCTGGCCGGTGACCGAACTCGAATACGCGCTGCAACTGGCCTGCGACCTGTTTATCCACAGTGTGTTGCTTTATTTCTCGGGCGGTTCCACCAACCCGTTCGTTTCGTATTACCTGGTGCCACTGACCATCGCCGCCGTGACCTTGCCGTGGCGCTATTCGGTGGTGCTGTCGGGCATCGCGCTGACCCTGTACACGCTGTTGCTGGCGCAGTTCTACCCCTTGCAGACCTTCCCCATTGCACGGGAAAACCTGCAGATCTACGGGATGTGGCTGAGCTTCGCGTTGTCCGCTGCGGTCATCACCTTCTTCGCTGCGCGCATGGCCGAAGAGCTGCGCCGTCAGGAAGAGTTGCGCGCCATCCGCCGCGAAGAGGGCCTGCGCGACCAGCAACTGCTGGCCGTCGCCACCCAGGCCGCGGGTGCCGCCCATGAGCTGGGCACGCCGCTGGCGACCATGAGCGTGCTGCTCAACGAAATGACCCAGGACCATCACGACCCGGCGCTGCAAGAGGATCTCGGCGTACTGCGCGAACAGGTCAAGCAGTGCAAGCAGACCTTGCAGCAACTGGTGCGTGCTGCCGAAGCCAATCGCCGCCTGGCGGTGGAGATGCAGGACGTGACCCAGTGGCTCGACGAAGCCCTGAACCGCTGGCACCTGATGCGCCCCGAAGCCAGTTACCGTTTCCACCTGTTGGGCCAGGGCAGTGTGCCGCGCATGGCGCCGCCGCCGGACTTGACCCAGGCCTTGCTCAACTTGTTGAACAACGCTGCCGATGCCTGCCCCGAGGGCCTGGAAGTGCAACTGGATTGGGATGTGGACGACCTTACGATCAGTATTCGCGACCACGGCGCCGGTGTGCCGCTGGCCATTGCCGAGCAGATCGGCAAGCCTTTTTTTACCACCAAGGGCAAAGGCTTCGGCCTCGGCCTGTTTTTGAGCAAGGCCAGCGTGACCCGCGCGGGCGGCTCAGTGAAGCTCTATAGTCATGAGGAAGGTGGCACGCTCACCGAGCTGCGCCTGCCCCGTGTCGCACGAGGAGATATCGATGAGTGACGAGATCCAAGTCGAAGGCGAAGAACTGCCGCACCTGTTGCTGGTAGATGATGACGCCACGTTTACCCGCGTGATGGCGCGCGCCATGAGCCGTCGCGGCTTCCGTGTCAGCACCGCAGGCTCCGCCGAAGAAGGCCTGGCCATCGCCCAGGCCGACTTGCCGGACTACGCCGCGCTCGACCTGAAGATGGATGGCGACTCGGGCCTGGTGCTGCTGCCCAAGCTGCTGGAGCTCGACCCGGAAATGCGCGTGGTGATCCTCACCGGTTACTCCAGCATCGCCACCGCCGTCGAGGCGATCAAGCGCGGCGCTTGCAACTACCTGTGCAAACCCGCCGACGCCGACGACGTGCTGGCCGCCTTGCTCTCCGAGCATGCCGACCTCGATACCCTGGTGCCGGAAAACCCCATGTCGGTGGATCGCCTGCAATGGGAGCACATCCAGCGTGTGCTGACCGAGCACGAAGGCAACATCTCCGCCACCGCCCGCGCCCTTGGCATGCACCGCCGCACCCTGCAACGCAAGCTGCAGAAACGTCCGGTACGGCGCTGAACGAAGTCTGAACAATCTGCTTCAGGCTGCACGGCGCCCTGAACCGATCGTCTATGATCGGTTCAAACGCTTGTCATGTTTTTCCTACCGAGCCTGAACAATGAATCAGAACGCTGAGTACTCCGCGGTCAATGACGCGGTGCGTGGGCAGTTTTTCCGCCGAACCTGGGCGATGATCACGCCCTATTGGCGCAGTGAAGAGAAGGGCAAGGCCTGGTTGTTGCTGGCGGTGGTGATTGGCCTGTCGCTGTTCAGCGTGGCGATATCGGTATGGCTCAACCACTGGTACAAAGACTTCTACAACGCCCTGGAAAATAAGGATACCGCCGCCTTCTGGCAACAGATCATCTATTTCTGCGGTATCGCCACGGTGGCGATTCTCGGCGCGGTCTACCGCCTGTACCTGACCCAGATGTTGACCATTCGCTGGCGTGCCTGGCTCACCGAAAAGTATTTCGCGCGTTGGCTCAGCCACAAGAACTACTACCAGTTGGAGCAGGGCGGCTATACCGATAACCCGGACCAGCGGATTTCCGAAGACCTCAACAGCTTCACCTCCAATACCTTGAACCTGGGCCTGGGGCTGCTACGCAATGTGGTCAGCCTGGTGTCGTTCTCCATCATTCTGTGGGGCGTGTCGGGCAGCATTGAAGTGTTCGGTATCACCATCCCCGGCTACATGTTCTGGTGTGCCCTGGTCTACGCCGGAGTCGGCAGTTGGTTGACCCACTTGATCGGTCGACGCTTGATCGGCCTGAGCAACCAGCAACAACGGTTTGAGGCGGACTTGCGTTTCTCCATGGTGCGGGTGCGGGAGAATGCCGAGAGTATCGCCCTGTACAACGGCGAGCCTAACGAAAACCAGCGCTTGAGTGTGCGGTTCGGCAAGGTCTGGCATAACTTCTGGGACATCATGAAAGTGTCCAAGCGCCTGACGTTCTTCACCGCCGGCTATGAGCAGATCGCCACCGTGTTTGCGTTCATTGTGGCTGCACCGCGCTACTTCTCCGGCAAGATCGAGTTGGGCGAGCTGATGCAAATCAACTCGGCGTTCGGCAACGTGCAGGGTAATTTCAGTTGGTTTATCACGGCCTACGCCGACCTGGCCAGCTGGCGTGCGACCAGTGATCGTCTGCTGAGCTTCCAGCAGGCCATGAGCGAGAACGAGCAACGCCCTGCGGCCATCGATGTGCAGCCCCAAGGCGAACGCCTGGTGGTGCAGGGCCTGGGGATGGACCTGGCCGACGGCCGTCATTTGCTCACCGACGCCGACATGACCGTGGAACCGGGCGAGCGGGTGATGCTCAGCGGGCGATCGGGCAGTGGTAAAAGTACCTTGCTGCGTGCGATGGGCCACTTGTGGCCGGCCGGCCATGGCAGCATTCGCCTGCCGGCCAAGCGCTACCTGTTCCTGCCGCAGAAGCCCTACCTGCCGATTGGTACGCTCAAGGATGTGTTGAGTTATCCACAGGACGACAGCGTGTACCCGGCAGAACGTTATGCACAGGTCCTGGAAACCTGCCGCCTGCCGCACCTGGTCGCTCGCCTTGATGAAACCAACCACTGGCAACGCATGCTCTCGCCGGGCGAGCAACAGCGCCTGGCCTTTGCCCGCGCGTTGTTGTTCGCGCCGCAATGGCTGTACATGGATGAAGCGACTTCGGCCATGGATGAAGAGGATGAAGCCACGTTGTATCAGGCGGTGATCGATGAGCTGCCTGGATTGAGCATCGTCAGCGTCGGCCATCGCAGTAGCCTCAAGCGCTTCCATGGGAGGCATGTGCGGATCGAAGGCGGGTTGTTGCAGGAGCAGCCCGTGTCCTGAGGCAGGGCGCGATCACTGCAGAGCGAGGCCCAACAAAAAGCCCGGCTGATCATCGATCAGCCGGGCTTTTTTACAGCGCTCGAAAAGGCTTACTTCTTCAAGCCGTAATGCTCATCCAGCATGCCTGGGGCGTTCGGCGTCTTTGGCGCGTAGTCCCGTGGCGGCTCCTGGTTTTCCCGTGGCGGGGTCAGGCGCTCCCGTGGGGTTTGCGGTGCATCGGAATGCAGCGCGGCCAGCAGGCGCTGACGGGTGATGTCGTCGAGTGCCAGGCGGTTGGCGCCATCGGCGAGGTGATCCTGTACTTCCTGGTAGCTCTGGGTGAGCTTCTTGACCAGGGTCGCGGTGGTGTTGAAGTGGGTAACAACCTCGTTCTGATAACTGTCAAAACGTTCCTGGATGTCATCCAACTGACGCTGCGTGCGGTTAGGCGCGGCATTCGGCAGAAGGCGAGCAACCAGGAATCCAATGGCGACACCGGCAACCAGGGCAAGAGTCGGCAACAACCAAACTAAGAGCGAGTGTTCCACGAGTCCTTCCTCTATAAACGGCTTTGCTTTACGTTAACGGCTCGGACCTGCGCTGTATACCGCGATTAAGCTCGCAATGATGCCATGCACAGACTTTTAGCTAGACGAGTCGACCCCTTGAGAGGTCACGGAGTTCATTCCTTGCTCATGCGTGAAACCCCCGTTTTGATCGATGGCCCAGTAGGCCAGTTGGAAGCCTTGTACCTGGATCACCCCGAGCCACGTGGCCTGGCGCTGATCTGCCACCCTAACCCGGTACAGGGTGGGACCATGCTCAATAAAGTCGTATCGACCCTGCAACGCACTGCCCGCGATGCCGGTTTGATTACTTTGCGTTTTAATTACCGTGGCGTGGGTGCCAGCGCCGGCACGCACGATATGGCCACCGGTGAAGTCGATGATGCCGAAGCGGCCGCCGCCTGGCTGCGAGAAAAACACCCGGACCTGCCGATCACCCTGCTTGGGTTTTCTTTCGGTGGTTATGTGGCGGCCAGCCTGGGCGGTCGCCTGGAAGCCAAGGGCGAAAAGCTCGCGCACCTGTTCATGGTCGCCGCGGCAGTGATGCGCTTGCGTGATACTGACGTGTTGCCTCAAGGCTGCCCATTGACCCTGATCCAGCCGGAAACCGACGAAGTGGTCGACCCGCAGACCGTCTACGATTGGTCCGCCGCCCTGAAACGTCCCCATGAGCTGCTGAAAGTGGCAGAATGCGGACACTTTTTTCATGGCAAGCTGACCGATCTCAAGGATCTGGTACTGCCGCGCCTCTCGAATTGATAGCAGTCTGACAAGCGATTACCCATGACGACTCGTACCCGTATCCTCACCGGCATCACCACCACTGGCACGCCGCACCTGGGCAACTACGCCGGTGCGATTCGCCCGGCGATCCTCGCCAGCCAGGACGCCAATGCTGACTCCTTCTACTTCCTGGCCGACTACCACGCCCTGATCAAGTGCGATGACCCGCAGCGAATCCAACGCTCGCGCATGGAAATCGCCGCGACCTGGCTGGCCGGTGGCCTGGATGTGGACCGGGTGACTTTCTATCGCCAGTCCGACATCCCGGAAATCCCCGAGTTGACCTGGCTGCTGACCTGCGTTGCCGCCAAGGGCCTGCTCAATCGCGCCCATGCCTACAAGGCGTCGGTGGACAAGAACGTGGAAACCGGCGAAGACCCGGATGCGGGCATCACCATGGGCCTGTACAGCTACCCGGTGCTGATGGCGGCGGACATCCTGATGTTCAATGCACACAAGGTGCCGGTGGGACGCGACCAGATCCAGCACGTGGAGATGGCGCGCGACATCGGCCAGCGCTTCAACCACCTGTTTGGCAACGGCAAGGAGTTCTTCACCATGCCCGAGGCGTTGATCGAGGAAAGCGTCGCCACGTTGCCGGGCCTGGATGGCCGCAAGATGTCGAAGAGCTACGACAACACCATCCCGTTGTTCACCAGCGCCAAGGACATGAAAGACGCCATTTCGCGGATCGTCACCGACTCCCGCGCGCCCGGCGAAGCCAAGGACCCGGACAACTCGCACTTGTTCACCCTCTACCAGGCGTTTGCCAGCAAGGCCCAGGAAGAAGCGTTCCGCGCTGAACTGCTGCAAGGCCTGGGCTGGGGCGAGGCGAAGAATCGTCTGTTCCAGCTGCTGGACGGCCAGTTGGGCGAAGCCCGCGAGCGCTATCACCAGTTGATGGCGCGACCGTCGGATATGGAAGACCTGCTGCTGGTGGGGGCCAAGAAAGCCCGCGCGGTGGCCGCGCCGTTCCTCGCCGAGTTGCGTGAGGCGGTGGGCCTGCGTTCTTTCGTGAACCAGGCCGCGGCACCTGTGAGCACCAAGAAGAAAGCGGCGAAAGCCGCGCGTTTCGTCAGCTTCCGTGAAGACGACGGCAGCTTCCGGTTCCGCTTGCTGGCGGCTGATGGCGAGCAGTTGCTGCTGTCGCGCAACTTTGCTGACGGCAAGGCCGCCGGCGCGGTGACCAAACAACTGCAGAGCGGTAACGCGCTGGATATACGCACCGAAGCCCGGGGTTTCAGCGTATGGCTGGACGGCGTCGCAGTGGCTGACAGCGCGTCATTTGCCGACGACGCAGCGCGTGATGCCGCCATCGAAGCCTTGCGCGTCGCGTTGACCCCCCTTGAGGATTAACCCGACCAAGGGTTGATTGCCATTATCCAGGGCCGTCGTTACAGTGACGGCCCGTTTTTGTTGCCTTGCTAACGAAATTATGACGCCCCTAGAACGATATCAAGCTGATCTGAAACGCCCCGAGTTCTTCCACGACGCTGCCCAGGAAACGGCGGTGCGTCATTTGCAGCGCCTGTATGACGACCTGGTCGCGGCCTCGCAAAGCAAGCCTGGGATGCTCAGCAAGCTGTTTGGCAAGAAAGACCGCACGCCGGTCAAGGGCCTGTACTTCTGGGGTGGCGTGGGCCGGGGCAAGACGTACCTGGTGGACACCTTCTTCGAAGCGCTGCCGTTCAAGGAAAAGGTCCGGACGCACTTCCACCGCTTCATGAAGCGCGTGCACGAAGAGATGAAAACCCTGCCGGGCGAAAAAAACCCGTTGACCATCATCGCCAAGCGGTTCTCCGAAGAAGCGCGGGTGATCTGCTTCGACGAGTTCTTCGTCTCCGACATTACCGACGCCATGATCCTTGGCACCCTGATGGAAGAACTGTTCAAGAACGGCGTGACCTTGGTCGCGACGTCGAACATCGTGCCCGACGGTTTGTACAAGGACGGTCTGCAACGCGCGCGGTTCCTGCCGGCCATTGCGCTGATCAAGCAGAACACCGATATCGTCAACGTCGACAGCGGTGTCGACTACCGCCTGCGGCACCTTGAGCAAGCCGAGCTGTTCCACTTCCCGCTGAACGACGCGGCGCACGAAAGCCTGCGCAAAAGCTTCCGTGCCCTCACGCCGGAATGCACCCAGGCGGTGGAAAACGATAAGTTGATCATCGAAAACCGCGAAATCATTGCGCTACGCACCTGTGATGACGTGGCCTGGTTCGATTTCCGCGAGCTGTGCGACGGCCCGCGCAGCCAGAACGACTACATCGAGCTGGGCAAGATCTTCCATGCGGTGATCCTGAGTGGCGTGGAGCAGATGAGCGTCACCACCGACGACATTGCGCGGCGCTTTATCAACATGGTCGACGAGTTCTATGACCGTAACGTCAAGTTGATCATCTCGGCGGAAGTCGAGCTCAAGGACCTCTACACCGGCGGTCGCTTGAACTTCGAATTCCAGCGCACCTTGAGCCGCTTGCTGGAAATGCAGTCCCACGAGTTCCTGTCGCGGGCGCACAAACCCTAGGACCGACACCGTAAAAAATGTGGGAGGGAGCTTGCCCCCGATAGCGGTCTTTCAGTAACAGATGCACTGACTGATCCACCGCTATCGGGAGCAAGCCCCCTCCCATATTTGCTTACGCAGCCTGTTGGAACTGCTGGCGGTACTGGTTCGGCGACAGCTCGGTGTGCTGCCTGAACAACCGCGCAAAGAAACTCGCATCGTCGTAACCCACCTCATAACTGATGGTCTTGATGCTCTTGCGGCTGCCCGAGAGCAAGCCCTTGGCAGTCTCGATGCGCAGGCGTTGCAGGTAGTGCAGCGGCTTGTCGCCGGTAGCGGTCTGGAAGCGGCGCATGAAGTTGCGGATGCTCATCCCGTGTTCCCGGGCGACGTCCTCGAAGCGGAACTTATCGGCGAAGTGTTCTTCGAGCCAGTGCTGGATCTGCAGGATGATCACGTCCTGGTGCAGTTTCTGCCCGCCGAAACCGATACGCCCCGGCGCATAGCTGCGCTGTACTTCGTAGAGGATGTCCCGGGCCACGGCCTGGGCGATGTTGGCGCCGCAGAAGCGTTCGATCAAATAGATGTAGAGGTCGCAGGCCGAAGTGGTGCCGCCGGCGCAGTAGAGGTTGTCGGCGTCGGTGAGGTGCTTGTCCTGGTTGAGCTGGACCTGGGGGAAGCGTTCGCTGAAGGCATTGAAGAACCGCCAGTAGGTGGTCGCCTCCTTGCCATCGAGCAAACCGGCCTCGGCCAGCCAGAACACTCCAGTGGCCTCGCCGCAGAGTACGGCGCCACGGGCATGTTGTTCGCGCAGCCACGGCAGCACTTGCGGGTAGCGTGTGCACAGGGTGTCGAAGTCATCCCAGAAGGCCGGCAGCACGATGATGTCGGCATCTTCGAGGCCGCCGTCCACAGGCATGATCACATCACTGAAGCTGCGCACCGATTGTCCATCGGGGCTGACCAGGCGCGTTTCAAACCCTGGCGTCAGGCCCAGGCCTTGTTGCTTGCCGTAACGCAGGCTGGCGAGGTGGAAGAAGTCCTTGGCTTGCATGAGGGTTGAAGCGAACACCCGATCAATGGCCAAAATGCTGACGCGCCGCAGGGGCGTGGAGATTTGGTTAGACATAATTTCATTTATTCTTATAGGGGAAAGTGGTCACCAGACGGCTGGATCGTCTTATTTTTTGTCGCATGTGTCCAGTGTCCCGTGACGCCTTCGCGGCATAGGCTCTGTGGTTCGTCTTTGTCCGACAATCCACGCAGGTGACTCCATGATCCCCAGAACGTTGTTCAGCCCGGAACACGAACTCTTCCGCCAGAGCGTGCGCACCTTCCTTGAAAAAGACGCCGCGCCGTTCCATGGGCAATGGGAGAAACAGGGTTATATCGACCGCAAGTTGTGGAGCAAGGCGGGGGAGGCGGGGATGCTGTGTTCCCATCTACCGGAAGCATACGGTGGCCTGGGCGCGGACTTTCTCTACAGCGCGGTGGTGATCGAAGAGATCAGCCGCCTGGGGCTGACCGGTATCGGTTTTTCCCTGCATTCGGACATTGTCGCGCCGTACATCCTGCATTACGGCAGCGAGGCGTTGAAGCACAAATACCTGCCCAAATTGATCTCCGGCGAGATGGTCACGGCCATCGCGATGACCGAGCCGGGCGCCGGGTCCGATCTGCAAGGGGTCAAGACCACCGCCGTTTTGGACGGTGATGAATACGTGATCAACGGCTCCAAGACCTTTATCACCAATGGCTTTCTCGCCGATCTGGTCATTGTGGTCGCCAAGACCGACCCCAAGGCCGGCGCCAAGGGCACCAGCCTGTTTGTGGTCGAGGCTGATACACCGGGCTTCGATAAGGGCAAGCGTCTGGAGAAAGTCGGCATGAAGGCCCAGGACACCTCGGAGTTGTTCTTCCAGGACGTGCGGGTGCCCAAGGAAAACCTGCTGGGCCAGGCGGGCATGGGCTTCGCTTATTTGATGCAGGAGCTGCCCCAGGAACGCTTGACCGTCGCGATTGGAGCGCTGTCGTCAGCCGAAGCGGCATTGCAATGGACGCTTGACTACACCCGAGAGCGCAAAGCCTTCGGCAAGGCGATTGCCGACTTCCAGAACACCCGGTTCAAGCTGGCGGAGATGGCCACCGAGATTCAGATCGGCCGGGTGTTCGTAGACAAATGCATGGCGCTGCACCTGGAGGGCAAGCTCGATGTGCCGACGGCGGCGATGGCCAAGTACTGGGCCACGGACCTGCAATGCAAGGTACTCGACGAGTGCGTGCAACTGCACGGTGGCTATGGGTTCATGTGGGAATACCCGATTGCCCGGGCCTGGGCGGATGCGCGGGTGCAGCGGATTTATGCCGGGACCAATGAAATCATGAAAGAGATCATTGCGCGGGCGCTTTGATTTTTTGCGGGTCTTGAATGCGTCATCGGGGCAAGCCCCCTCCCACAATTGGAATGCATTCCAATGTGGGAGGGGCGGTGCGACGATTCGACTTGCCCCCGATAGCGCTCTACAGATCAATCAAGGCGCCGGATTCGGATGATCCTTCTGAATCGCCTCAATCCCTTCCAGTACGTCCTTCGACAGCTTCAGATCGGCACTGGCGATGTTGCTGTCCAGTTGCTCCAGCGACGTTGCGCCAATAATGTTGCTGGTCACGAACGGCTGTTGCGTCACAAAGGCCAGGGCCATTTGCGCCGGGTCCAGGCCGTGTTCGCGGGCCAGTGCCACATAACGGCTGCACGCCGCTTCCGACTGTGGATTGAAGTAGCGGCTGAAGCGGCTGTATTCCGTCAGGCGCGCTTTTGCCGGGCGCGCGCCACCTTCGTACTTGCCACTGAGCATGCCGAACGCCAGGGGTGAATAGGCCAGCAGACCGCATTGTTCACGAATGGCGATTTCCGCCAGGCCCACTTCAAAGCTGCGGTTAAGCAGGTTGTAGGGGTTCTGGATCGACACCGCGCGGGTCCAGCCGCGCGCTTCGGCCAGGGCCAGGAACTTCATGGTGCCCCACGGGGTTTCGTTGGACAGGCCGATGTGACGGATTTTGCCGGCCTTCACTTGTTCGTCCAGTGCTTCGAGGGTCTCTTCCAGCGGCGTCAGGTCGTCTTCGTCCTTGTGCTTGTAGCTCAGTTGGCCGAAGAAGTTGGTGCTGCGCTCTGGCCAGTGCAATTGGTAGAGGTCGATCCAGTCGGTCTGCAGGCGCTTGAGGCTGGCATCCAGGGCTTCGACGATGTGCCTGCGGTTATGGCGCAGGTGGCCACCGCGGATGTAGTCGATGGTGTTGCCGGGGCCGGCGACCTTGCTGGCGAGGATCCAGTCGGCACGGTCGCCGCGGCTCTTGAAGTAATTACCGATGTACCGCTCGGTGGTGGCGTAGGTATCGGCCTTGGGCGGCACCGGGTACATTTCGGCGGTGTCGAGGAAGTTGATCCCTGCGGCCTTGGCCCGTTCGATCTGTGCAAAGGCCTCTGCCTCGCTGTTCTGCTCACCCCAGGTCATGGTGCCCAAGGCTATCGCGCTCACGTTCAGATCGGTCCGGCCCAGCTGTCGATAATCCATCGGGTACTCCTTCAGGGAAAACAATCATAAAAGCAGGTTGAATTTTTTTTCGCAATCTGCATAATTGCCCACCTCTTTCTGCAGTGGAAGTGATGCGCCGCCTGCCGAAGAATCTTGCCGTTGAACGGACGCGCCGACCCGAGCCCCCGATAGCGTCTGTATCCGGCTGCCTTTGACTTGTCAAAGTACGCACTATTCAGTAAGATCCGCCGTCTAATTTACAGGGCGGCCCCTGAGGCTATTAAAGAATGACAACTTTTACTGCAAAACCGGAAACAGTTCAGCGCGACTGGTTTGTCGTCGACGCCGCTGGTCAGACTCTGGGTCGTCTGGCCACTGAAGTCGCCAGCCGTCTGCGTGGCAAGCACAAGCCTGAGTACACTCCTCACGTTGATACCGGTGACTACATCGTGATCATCAACGCTGAGCAGGTACGTGTTACCGGCAACAAAGCGCAAGACAAAATGTACTACCGTCACTCCGGTTTCCCAGGCGGCATCAAGTCTTCCAATTTCGAAGGCCTGATCGCTAAGAAGCCTGAGGCCCCGATTGAAATCGCGGTTAAAGGCATGCTGCCGAAGGGCCCACTGGGTCGCGATATGTTTCGCAAGCTGAAAGTCTATGCGGGCGCTGCTCACCCTCATGCTGCTCAGCAGCCCCAAGAACTGAAGTTTTAACGGAATAGTTCATTATGTCGGCGACTCAAAATTACGGCACTGGCCGTCGCAAAACCGCAACCGCACGCGTTTTCCTGCGTCCGGGCACTGGTAACATCTCGATCAACAACCGCACCCTGGACAACTTCTTCGGCCGCGAAACTGCCCGCATGGTAGTTCGTCAGCCGCTGGAATTGACCGAGACTGTTGAAAAGTTCGACATCTACGTCACTGTTATCGGTGGCGGTGTAAGTGGTCAAGCTGGCGCAATCCGCCACGGTATCACTCGCGCTCTGATGCAGTACGACGAAACCCTGCGTGGCGCTCTGCGCAAAGCTGGCTTCGTGACTCGTGATGCCCGTGAAGTTGAACGTAAGAAAGTCGGTCTGCGTAAAGCGCGTAAGCGTCCGCAGTACTCGAAGCGTTAATTCGCTTTACGTTCCACAAAAACGCCCAGCCTCCTCACGGAGCTGGGCGTTTTTTATTACCTGCGATTTATGCACAAATTTCAGCGTGACAACTTGCCACATCCGTAGACCCCCTATACTACAAGGCCTGGAGCTGGAGCTCCGGGTAATTCCCTTGTCAGAGGTGGGGCTTTTCATTACCATTCGGCAAAATTTTTATAAGTTCAGATTTAATACTTAGTAGACGCCTGATTTAACAGGCCAAAAAGCTGATGGGAGAGGACTGAATGAGCAATGACGGCGTGAATGCAGGCCGGCGTCGCTTCTTGGTAGCAGCCACATCCGTGGTGGGTGCTGCAGGAGCGGTGGGGGCTGCGGTCCCGTTCGTGGGGTCATGGTTTCCCAGTGCCAAGGCGAAAGCCGCAGGTGCACCGGTGAAGGTGAATATCAGCAAGATCGAACCAGGTCAGCAGATGATTGCTGAATGGCGCGGCCAGCCGGTGTTCATTGTTCGTCGTACAGAGGAAATCCTGGGAAATCTGAAAAAGATCGAAGGCCAGTTGTCTGACCCCAAATCTGAGAAATCCGACCAACCCGCCTACGCCAAAAACGAAGTACGTTCGATCAAGCCAGAGATTCTGCTGCTGGTCGGTCTGTGTACCCACCTGGGGTGCTCACCAACCTTCCGCCCGGAAGTCGCCCCTGTCGATCTGGGCAAGGACTGGGTTGGCGGTTATTTCTGCCCGTGCCACGGTTCTCACTACGACTTGGCCGGTCGTGTCTACAAGTCTCAGCCTGCTCCCTTGAACCTGCCCGTGCCTCCGCATAACTACGAATCTAACGACATCATTGTCATTGGTCTCGATAAGGAGAACGCGTGATGAGCAAGTTCATGGATTGGGTGGATGCACGCTTCCCCGCCACTAAAATGTGGGAAGACCATCTCAGCAAGTATTACGCCCCGAAGAACTTCAACTTCTTCTACTTCTTTGGTTCCCTGGCACTGCTGGTGCTGGTCAACCAGATCGTCACCGGTGTCTGGTTGACGATGAGCTATACCCCCTCGGCGGAAGAGGCGTTTGCTTCCGTCGAATACATCATGCGTGACGTCGAGTACGGCTCGATCCTGCGCCTGCTGCACTCCACGGGCGCCTCGGCGTTCTTCATCGTGGTCTACCTGCATATGTTCCGTGGCTTGCTCTACGGTTCGTACCAGAAGCCTCGTGAGCTGGTGTGGGTGTTCGGCATGCTGATCTACCTGGCGCTGATGGCTGAAGCCTTCATGGGCTACCTGCTGCCGTGGGGCCAGATGTCGTACTGGGGCGCACAGGTGATCATCTCGCTGTTCGGTGCTATCCCGGTGATCGGCAACGACCTGACCCAGTGGATCCGGGGTGACTACCTGATCTCCGGCATCACCCTGAACCGCTTCTTCGCCTTGCACGTAGTGGCCTTGCCGATCGTGATTCTCGGCCTTGTGGTGCTGCATATCCTGGCGCTGCACGAAGTGGGTTCGAACAACCCGGATGGTGTGGACATCAAGAAGCACAAGGACGAGAACGGCATCCCGCTGGACGGCATCCCGTTCCACCCGTACTACACCGTGAAAGATATCGTCGGCGTGGTCGTGTTCCTGTTCGTGTTCTGCTCGATCGTGTTCTTTTTCCCGGAGATGGGCGGTTATTTCCTGGAAAAACCTAACTTCGAACAGGCCAACGCCTTCAAGACACCTGAGCACATTGCCCCGGTCTGGTACTTCACCCCGTTCTACGCGATCTTGCGGGCGATTCCCGACAAGCTCATGGGCGTGATCGCCATGGGCGCGGCCATTGCGGTGCTGTTCGTGCTGCCGTGGCTCGACCGAAGCCCGGTCAAGTCCATGCGCTACAAGGGCTGGCTGAGCAAGATCTGGCTGTGGGTGTTCTGCATCGCGTTCGTGATCCTGGGTGTACTGGGCGTGTTGGCGCCGACTCCTGAGCGTACGCTGCTGTCGCAGGTCTGCACCTTCCTGTATTTCGCCTACTTCATTCTGATGCCGTTCTATACCCGGCTCGAGAAGACCAAACCGGTTCCGGAAAGGGTGACTGGCTGATGAAAAAGTTATTCGTTGCATTGATGCTTGCGGCGCTGCCGCTACTGTCCTTCGCTGCCGAGCATGGCCCGGAGCTGGAAAAAGTCGCTATCGACGTGTCTGACAAGGCTGCCCTGCAGGACGGCGCGCGTACGTTCGCCAACTACTGCATGGGCTGCCACAGCGCCAAGTTCCAGCGCTATGAGCGCGTGGCCGATGACCTGGGCATTCCCCATGAGGTAATGCTCGACAAGCTGGTGTTCACCGGCGCCAAGATCGGCGACCACATGAACATCGGCATGCAGCCGGCTGACGCCAAGACCTGGTTCGGTGCTGCACCGCCTGACCTGACCCTGGTTGCGCGCGTTCGTGGTACCGACTGGCTGTATGGCTACCTGAAGTCCTTCTACGAAGACCCGGCACGTCCTTGGGGTGTGAACAACCGAGTGTTCCCGAACGTCGGCATGCCTAACGTTCTGGTCGGCCTGCAAGGCAAGCAAGTGGTAGGATGCAAGCAGGTTCAGGTCGTTGAAGACGGCAAGAAGCAATACGATCCGTTGACCGGCACGCCTTTGACCCATGAAGCGTGCGATCAGCTGAAGATAGATACCCCCGGTGCACTGACTGACGAGCAGTTCGACGAGAAGGTCAAGAACCTGGTGACCTTCCTGGCCTACTCGGCCAACCCGGTCAAACTGCAGCACCAGCGCATTGGTACTTACGTCTTGCTCTACCTGGCCTTCTTCTTCGTATTCGCCTATCTGCTCAAACGCGAATACTGGAAGGATGTGCATTGATCCAACCGTAAGCAATTGCTGTTAATCTTGCGCGCCCAGCGGCATCTCTGAACCGTAGCGACCTGGACTCCAGGTACTACAGAGACGCTCTCTGGGCGCGCTCGTTTTTGAGCTTTCGATAATTTCAACAAGCGAGGAGGACCGCCATGGGCGTGACCAACCGGTTGGCCTGTTACTCCGACCCCGCCGACCACTATTCCCACCGAGTACGCATCGTACTCGCAGAGAAGGGTGTCAGCGCCGAGATCATCAGTGTGGAAGCGGGGCGTCATCCGCCGAAACTGATCGAAGTGAACCCTTACGGCAGCTTGCCCACCCTGGTCGATCGCGACCTGGCGTTGTGGGAGTCAACCGTGGTGATGGAATACTTGGATGAGCGTTACCCGCATCCCCCTTTGCTGCCGGTGTATCCGGTGGCGCGTGCCAACAGCCGCCTGCTGATCCATCGGATACAGCGTGACTGGTGCGGGCTGGTGGATGTGATTCTGGATACCCGCAGCAAAGAAGCGGCACGTGTGCAGGCGCGTAAGGAATTGCGCGAGAGCCTGACCGGTGTTTCGCCGTTGTTCGCCGACAAACCTTTTTTCCTCAGCGAGGAACAAAGCTTGGTGGATTGCTGCCTATTACCGATACTCTGGCGTTTGCCGATTCTCGGTATTGAACTGCCGCGGCCGGCCAAGCCGTTGCTTGATTACATGGAGCGCCAGTTTGCGCGTGAGGCTTTCCAGGCGAGTCTGTCTGGTGTCGAACGCGATATGCGCTAAGGCTTAAGGAGCCGCTGATGAACTCCAGTCGACCCTACCTGGTCCGCGCGCTCTACGAGTGGATTGTGGACAACGATTGCACCCCGCACATGCTGGTCAATTCCGAATTTCCTGCGGTGCAGGTACCGCAGGGGTTTGCCAGTGATGGGCAGATTGTGTTGAACGTATCGCCCAGTGCAGTGCGCCACCTGCACATGGACAACGAAGCGGTGAGCTTCGAAGGGCGTTTCGGCGGCGTGCCGCATACGCTGTTCGTGCCGATCGGCGCCATCCTCGGGATTTACGCCCGGGAAAATGGCCAAGGCATGGTCTTTGATTTGGAATCCCCTTTCGAGGACGATGAAACGATCGAAAGCGAAGACGGCGATGATGTGCCACCACCGGATTCAGAGCCGCCGCGTCCTAGCGGTCGGCCGAGTCTGAAAGTGGTGAAGTAAGCCCCTGTAGCCAGCAGGCAAATAGGGGAATGCCTCGGCTTTGGCCGAGGCATTTTTTTGGACGATCAAAAGTGCCCCACGCTTTCGGTTTGAGTGCCTGGCGAGGCACGGTTATTGGGGTCGGCTTGCCAGTCAACCTGATTGATGTTGTCGAGGCTGCGGATCACACATTTCCACTCGATGGCCTGCTGCGCCGGTAGCGTTACGATGCCGCTCCATCGATTAGGGGCGCTGGGTTGCAGGGGGATCGCATGAGCAGGGTCCCATGCGCTCAGTTCCAGCGGTGAACCGACGGCGTAGACCGCTTGCCTGTTCCCTGGCTGAGCGTTGTCGCAATGCAGCGTGAGGGGGACATCCTGTGCCGTCGTGGCGGTTTTCCAAATGCGGATGCGTTGCCCATCGGCATTCATAACGGGGGTGAAGTCGTCGGGGACTTTGTTCAAGTCGGAGTCCAAGGCCATCAGTATCCGCTGTTGAGTGCCATTGGTGGCGGCCACCAGGCCGGAAT
The DNA here is from genome assembly GCF_057808775.1 of Pseudomonas sp. FG86. Classification (NCBI taxonomy): domain Bacteria; kingdom Pseudomonadati; phylum Pseudomonadota; class Gammaproteobacteria; order Pseudomonadales; family Pseudomonadaceae; genus Pseudomonas; species Pseudomonas sp. FG86. Next base: position 35,277 of record NZ_JBMDIS010000025.1, read on the forward strand.
ATTGGGTCTGGAAACTGATCGGTGAGTCGGCCTTGATGCCGGCACTCTTGCGCAGGGCTATGAGCGTGCGGATCAGGTCGCCACGCCCCCAGTCATACATGGCGGGCCAGTACACAACGGGTATTCCAGGGGAGAGGAGGATGTAGGCGTACGCGAGGTTAAGCATCGGATCGGGCAAAGGCCAATGACGTTGACCACCATATTGCCCCGGCGAATAGCCGGTATCGTGATTGTCTACGAATGTAACGGCGATTTCGCGCCAAGACTTGATGGGGTTGCCGTTGAGGCCGTGGCGCCATTCGGCGATGCTGCCGTTTTGCATGCGCTCCTTGAGGGCGAAATCGAACACGGCGCAGTGCGAGCGATCCGACCAATCCTTGAGTGCGTCCTGCCAACTGGCCTTGCTGCGCCAGTCGCTGGCGGGGAACTCGCTGGGGCCCTTCCAGAACTCACCGACACAGAACGCCTGGTCGTTGAAGTTTTTCATCCACAGGTCGACCCGCTCAGGTGAGTAACCGCGCGCAAAGTCGAAGCGCAAGCCGCGGGCGCTGTAATTGTCCCGCAGGTTGCGAAACTCCTGCATGAAGCGCGGTGAAACCTCTGGGCTGGCGGTATTGAGGTCTGCCGAACCGCTCAGGAATGGATCGCCTTCATCGCAATCGCTGGGAGACGTGCAGTCATTGCGCCACAGTTTGTAGCCCCGGGGGAAGCGCACCATCACGCCGGGAATCTTGTCGTTCATGTGATTCGGTACCACGTCATATACAACCTGCACGCCGGCTCCCGTCAGGGCCGTGACAGCTTGCTTGAGTTCAGCGTCGGTGCCGTACGCGCTGTTTTTATCGAAATCGTTCCAGTAGTAGCCTTCACCTCCGCCCGAAGTGCCTTTTGCCGGATCGCTCCAGCTGGACTTATCCACCCACGCGGGCGGTAACCAGATCTTGGTGAAACCGTCCTGGCCGATAACGGGGGCCATTCGGGCAAGCACTTGGTACCACTTTTCAGGTGTGTTGCGACTCGAGTTCCAGTGAAAGCCTTGCAGGATGATGTCTTCGCCGCCGCCATTGCGCAGGGGTGGCGGGGCGGCGGTAGCGAAGTTCGTCAGCAGGCTCAGGAGAATGGTGCAGTAGAGAAGTTTGCATTTCATGACGGGTCTCCTGTTGATCAAAACAGGTTTAACTCTGCGCGGTATCGGAGGCGGCGTCTGCTGTGAGAAATGACAGCTCGTCGAGACGTTTTTGCACTAATCCCCAGGACAAAAATAGCTAAATCTATTATCGAGCGCGCAGGGTTTGATGAAAGTCATGCCAGGAACGGTGATCGTACAACCGCCATGGGCTATGATGCTTCCTCAGTTCACCCACAAAGATGACCCGATATGCAAAATGCCAACACCGCCCCTCGTCTTCCCCGCAAGCGCCGCAGCCTTGCCCAGGAATTGGTCACGGTGTTGTCCGAGCAAATCCGCGACGGCCAACTCAAGCGTGGTGACAAATTGCCCACCGAGTCGGCGATCATGGAGGCCCATGGCGTCAGCCGCACCGTGGTGCGCGAAGCCATCTCGCGCCTGCAGGCGGCGGGGCAGGTCGAAACCCGCCACGGTATCGGCACCTTTGTGCTGGACACGCCAAGCCCGAGCGGTTTTCGCATTGATCCGGCCACGGTCGTGACCCTGCGTGATGTGCTGGCGATCCTGGAGTTGCGGATCAGCCTGGAAGTGGAGTCGGCGGGCCTGGCTGCGTTACGCCGCAGTGATGAACAGCTGGCGGCCATGCGTGCAGCCCTCGATGCGCTGAATGAGAGTGCGGCCCACGCCGGCGATGCGGTGGCCTCCGACTTCGCATTCCACCTGGAAATTGCCCTGTCCACCGGCAACCGCTACTTCACCGATATCATGACTCACCTGGGCACCAGCATCATTCCGCGTACCCGCCTGAACTCGGCGCGCCTGGCCCATGATGACCAGCAGCACTACATGAGCCGCCTGAGCCGCGAGCACGAAGAGATCTATGAGGCGATTGCCCGCCAGGATTCGGATGCGGCGCGGGCGGCCATGCGCTTGCATTTGACCAACAGCCGGGAGCGGCTGCGCCATGCCCATGAAGAGGCGGAGGCGCAGCGGGGTTGAGCTATGTGGTGACGGTCAGCGAAATCGGCTCAGAGATGATCTGCATGTTGGACTCACTCTGGGCTATATAGCGTAGCAGCGTGGTTTGGTTCTTGAAGCGCAATAAATCCTGTTTTGGCACCTCGAGTTTCAGGTTCGAACGCCGTTGATATTGTTCCGTGTCCTTTTGCCATTCACCTGCGTCGATTTGGGCTCCCTCCCAAGCTGGCGCGTCCGAATTCGGGCCCAGGATCACGTACACCTTGCCCCCAGGAAAGAGCTCGGCATCGTTTGGAATGCTGACCACGAGCGGCCCTGTGAATGTGGAAAGGTTAACCTCTGCTTGGTCAAAGGGCCCTGTGATACGAATGTTCAGGCCGGGGACTGGATTCGTCATGATGAAATCTCCGTGGTTGTCACAGCGGTGGCCGGGTCAATTCAGGGGCCGGGTTTCTGGCCCCTGAGCAAACTTATCCACTGCAACGACATTGTCCGGAACTGTTAGAAATCCCAGTGTCGACAAACGGTATTGTTCAAGCTGGCGTATTCGGCTTGTAGTCCTTAAGCAACAAATACGTACTCCACCCCCACCAATCATTGGTCCAGTGCTTGTCGTTCAGGTCATTCACGTCCTTGCGCCGCAGTACCTTGTCCCCCTCCATCTTGAACAGTGGCGAGAAGTTGTTCGCCGGATTTTGCGCCGCGTTCAAATCTGGCACATGCAGCGGAGCCTTGAAGTTGGCCGGGGAGGGCGCTACGCCGCTGATAAAGGTCTCGAAGATTTCATCGGCTGAAGCCTGCACCGCACGTTTGACTTGCGTCCGGTTATCCGCGTCGATGGCGTCGAAGTAGCGTTTGTCGCCATACGCGTGCCACTGATCACCCAGGGCGTTGCGCACGTTGAGCCCGAACTTGCTGTCTTCGTCATGCATGAAGCGGCTGATCAGCGAGCCCAGTTCGCCAGGTGTCACCACCGCTGCCAATTGTTTACGCGGGACCCGCAAGTGGCCTGCGGAGAACAGGTCGGTCAAGAAGTGATCAGCAAAACTGTTCATGGCATAGGCCAGTTCCAGTGCCTGGTCGGTGCCGGTTTGATGGGCGACAACGGCCTGTTGCAGGGCTGCCGTATGCCCGGCCAGGTACGCTGACAGCGCCCATTCGCCAAAGTGGTCGGCATTGTCCGCCGCCAACTTCAGGTAGCGGCCCAATGGGATCAATGCCGACACTGCGCTGCCGCCACCGGTGATGCGGTTCCACTCTTCCGACAACGTATCACCCAGGGCATCGTAGGCTTCATGGGCTTGCTTGCCATCCTTGATTGCCTGGTTGACCGCGTTTATCTCCTTTTGCATCACCGCGAGGATCTTGTGAGCTTCTTCCCGTGAGGCGGGCAAAACCGCCAGGGAGTTGAAGGCGGCGATGAAGCGTTGCACGCGTTCGGCTGCCGAGGCGCCATCGCTGATGGGCTGGCCGGGAATCCCATAAAAGTCACCGCCCAGTGCGATCACTTGGCCGTAGGTCAGCGCCAGGCCGTTGGGCAGGTGCAGCTCGACTTGTCGCGCGGGAATCGCCGGGGCGTCCTTGACGAAGCGCAACAGGGTGTCATCGCCGATGGCGGTGTGTTCGCCACCTTCGAAGCGCAGGGTAGGCGGGTTTTTGGTGGGTGCTGCGAGTTCAAGACCTGACATGTTAGCTCCTTGCTATGCCGTAGGAATCTTCCTTGATTACTGTATGTATATACAGCTATCCAGAGAATAGAGGAAAAAATTCCTACGTCAAGAAGGTGAGCCTCAGCACCGTGTGCAAGCACGATCGATGAATTACAGTTGACGAATTATTTTATAGTTGTACGATGACGTACGACATCAACAGAACCAACAACAACCTTTCGCCAGAAAATCTTTGCCCAGGGTGTTCGAATAATGAATCCACAAGAACTGAAGTCCATCCTCTCCCACGGTCTGCTGTCTTTCCCCGTGACCGATTTCAACGCCCAGGGTGACTTCCACCAGGCGGGCTATATCAAGCGCCTGGAATGGCTGGCGCCCTACGGCGCCACGGCGTTGTTCGCGGCCGGCGGCACCGGCGAGTTTTTCTCCCTCGCAGCCAGCGAATACTCCCAGGTGATCAAGACCGCCGTTGATACCTGCGCCACCAGCGTGCCGATCCTTGCCGGTGTCGGTGGTGCCACCCGCCAGGCCATTGAATACGCTCAGGAAGCTGAACGCCTCGGTGCCAAAGGCCTGCTGCTGCTGCCGCACTACCTCACCGAAGCCAGCCAGGACGGGGTTGCCGCCCACGTTGAAGCCGTGTGCAAATCGGTGAAAATCGGCGTGGTGGTCTACAACCGCAACGTCTGCCGCTTGACCGCGCCCTTGCTGGAACGCCTGGCCGAGCGCTGCCCGAACCTGATCGGCTACAAGGATGGCTTGGGTGACATCGAGTTGATGGTGTCGATCCGCCGTCGTCTCGGTGATCGTTTCAGCTACCTCGGCGGCCTGCCGACCGCAGAGGTTTACGCCGCTGCCTACAAGGCCCTGGGGGTGCCGGTGTACTCCTCGGCGGTGTTCAACTTCATCCCGAAAACCGCGATGGATTTCTACCACGCCATCGCCCGTGACGATCACGCCACTGTCGGCAAGATCATCGACGACTTCTTCCTGCCGTACCTGGACATCCGTAACCGCAAGGCCGGCTACGCCGTGAGCATCGTCAAGGCGGGTGCCAGGATCGTCGGCTACGACGCCGGCCCGGTGCGCACCCCGCTGACCGACCTGCTGCCGGAAGAATACGAAGCCCTGGCCGCGCTGATCGACAAGCAAGGTCCGCAATAACTTATCTATAAGGCCGCTGAGCAATCAGCGGCCTTTTGCGTCAGGAGAAGATTCGTGTCCCAAGCCAAACGTTTTGAAAACTACATCAACGGTGAATGGGTAGCCGGTGCTGACTATTGCACCAATATCAACCCGTCGGAGTTGTCCGATGTGATTGGCGAATACGCCAAGGCTGATGTTGCCCAGGTCAACGCCGCCATTGATGCGGCCCGCGCTGCATTCCCTGCGTGGTCCACCTCCGGTATCCAGGCGCGGCATGACGCCCTGGATAAAGTCGGCAGCGAAATCCTTGCCCGCCGCGAAGAACTTGGCACCCTGCTGGCCCGGGAAGAGGGCAAGACCCTGCCTGAAGCCATCGGCGAAGTGACCCGCGCCGGTAACATTTTCAAGTTCTTTGCTGGCGAATGCCTGCGTTTGTCCGGTGACTACGTGCCGTCGGTGCGCCCGGGCGTCAACGTGGAAGTGACGCGCGAAGCCCTTGGTGTGGTCGGCCTGATCACCCCGTGGAACTTCCCGATTGCCATCCCCGCGTGGAAAATCGCCCCGGCCCTGGCCTACGGTAACTGCGTGGTGATCAAGCCGGCCGAACTGGTACCGGGCTGCGCCTGGGCCCTGGCGGAAATCATCTCCCGCGCCGGCTTCCCCGCCGGTGTGTTCAACCTGGTGATGGGCAGCGGTCGTGTGGTCGGCGATGTGTTGGTCAACAGCCCGAAAGTCGATGGCATCAGCTTCACCGGTTCCGTCGGTGTGGGCCGTCAGATCGCGGTCAGCTGTGTATCGCGCCAGGCCAAGGTGCAGTTGGAAATGGGCGGCAAGAACCCGCAGATCATCCTTGATGACGCCGACCTCAAGCAGGCCGTCGAGCTGTCGGTACAGAGCGCGTTCTACTCCACTGGCCAGCGTTGCACCGCCTCCAGCCGCTTGATTGTCACGGCCGGCATCCACGACCAGTTCGTTGCAGCCATGGCCGAGCGCATGAAGTCGATCCGGGTGGGGCACGCCCTGAAAAGCACTACCGACATCGGCCCGGTGGTTTCCCAGGCCCAGTTGGACCAGGACATGAAGTACATCGATATCGGCCAAAGCGAAGGCGCGCGGCTGGTGAGCGGTGGCGGCCTGGTGACCTGCGACACCGAAGGCTACTACCTGGCGCCGACCCTGTTTGCCGACAGCGAAGCCGCCATGCGTATCAGCCGTGAAGAGATCTTCGGCCCGGTGGCCAACGTGGTGCGCGTAGCGGACTACGAGGCGGCGCTGGCCATGGCCAACGACACCGAGTTCGGTCTGTCGGCGGGTATTGCCACCACGTCGTTGAAATACGCCAACCACTTCAAACGTCATTCCCAGGCCGGGATGGTGATGGTCAACCTGCCGACCGCCGGTGTGGACTATCACGTTCCATTTGGTGGCCGTAAGGGTTCATCCTACGGTTCGCGTGAGCAAGGTCGCTATGCGCAAGAGTTCTACACCGTGGTGAAAACCAGCTACATCGGTTCGTAATACGCAACATCCCCCTGTCAGGAGGGGGGCTGTCTTTCTGTAGGAGCGAGCTTGCTCGCGAAAAACCCAAGGGCTCCGCGTGCATCCCGAATGCCCGCGTATTCGTTGACTTTTTTCGCGAGCAAGCTCGCTCCTGCAGGGGGCGGCATCCAAGAACACATAACTATTACCCGCAAAAAAAATAATTAGTGGGAGTACATCTACATGCAAGCGACCAAGCCAACCCATGTCCGCTATTTGATCCTGCTCATGCTGTTCCTGGTGACCACGATCAACTACGCCGACCGGGCCACCATCGCCATTGCCGGCTCCAGCCTGCAAAAAGACCTCGGTATCGACGCGGTCACCCTCGGTTATATCTTTTCTGCATTCGGTTGGGCCTACGTGGCCGGGCAAATCCCCGGCGGCTGGCTGCTCGATCGTTTCGGCTCGAAAAAAGTCTATGCCCTGAGCATCTTCACCTGGTCGCTGTTCACCGTGCTGCAAGGCTATGTCGGTGAGTTCGGTATCTCCACCGCCGTCGTCGCGCTGTTCATGCTGCGCTTTATGGTGGGCCTGGCCGAAGCGCCGTCCTTCCCAGGTAACGCGCGCATTGTGGCTGCCTGGTTCCCCACGGCCGAACGCGGCACGGCCTCGGCGATCTTCAACTCGGCGCAATACTTCGCCACGGTGCTGTTTGCGCCGCTGATGGGCTGGATCGTCTACAGCTTCGGCTGGCAGCACGTGTTTATCGTGATGGGCGTGATCGGCATCCTCTTCTCGCTGGTGTGGCTGAAGATTATCCACAGCCCGCGCCAGCACCCGATGATCAACGAAGCCGAGTTCAATCACATCGCGGCCAATGGCGCGATGGTCGATATGGACCAGGACAAGGGCAAGGGCAAGAAAACCGATGGTCCGAAGTGGGATTACATCCGCCAGCTGCTGACCAACCGCATGATGCTCGGGGTTTACCTGGGCCAGTACTGCATCAACGGCATCACCTACTTCTTCCTGACCTGGTTCCCGGTGTACCTGGTGCAGGACCGTGGCATGACCATCCTCAAGGCTGGGTTCATTGCTTCGCTGCCGGCGATCTGTGGGTTTATCGGGGGCGTGCTGGGCGGGGTGATATCCGACTACCTGTTGCGCAAGGGCCATTCCCTGACCTTCGCCCGCAAGGCGCCGATCATTGGCGGCTTGCTGATTTCCAGCAGCATTGTGGCCTGCAACTACGTTGACATCGAGTGGATGGTGGTGGGCTTCATGGCCTTGGCCTTCTTCGGTAAAGGCGTTGGCGCACTGGGCTGGGCGGTGGTATCCGACACCTCGCCGAAACAAATCGCCGGCCTCAGTGGCGGCCTGTTCAACACCTTCGGTAACCTGGCGTCGATCACCACGCCGATTGTCATCGGCTACATCATCAGCACCACCGGCTCGTTCAAATGGGCACTGGTGTTCGTCGGCGCCAATGCGCTGGTGGCGGTGTTCAGCTATCTGGTCATCGTCGGCCCGATCAAGCGTGTCGTACTCAAAGAGCCGCCAAGCAAGGGGCCTGAGTTGACCAACCTAACCGAAGCGCATTCCTGAGAGGCCCCGTGATGCAGTTGATTGAACATGCCGACTCGCCGCGCTCCATTCGCCTGCACGCGCGCGACAATGTAGTGATCGTGGTCAACGACCAGGGTGTACCGGCCGGGACCGAGTTCCCGGACGGCCTGGTGACCGTGGATTTCATCCCCCAGAGCCACAAAGTGACCCTGGAAGACATCCCCGAAGGCGGTCAGATTATTCGCTACGGCCAGACCATCGGTTATGCCCTGGCGCCGATTCCCCGTGGCAGTTGGGTGCAGGAAGATCAACTGCGCATGCCCACCGCGCCGCCCTTGGACAGCTTACCGCTGTCCACCGAGGTGCCGCAGGCCCAGGCGCCGCTGGAAGGGTTCACATTCGAGGGGTATCGCAATGCCGACGGCACGGTCGGCACACGCAATATCCTGGGTATCACCACCACGGTGCAGTGTGTCACCGGGGTACTGGACCATGCGGTCAAACGCATCAAGGATGAGTTGCTGCCCAAGTATCCCCATGTCGATGACGTGGTGGCGCTGACTCACAGCTACGGCTGTGGGGTCGCGATCACCGCGACGGATGCCTATATCCCGATCCGCACTGTGCGCAACCTGGCGCGCAACCCGAACCTGGGCGGCGAAGCCCTGGTCATCAGCCTGGGCTGCGAGAAATTGCAGGCCGGGCAGGTGATGCACGACAACGATAGCTCGGTCGATTTGAGCGAGCCGTGGTTGTATCGGTTGCAGGATTCCAGCCACGGCTTTACCGAGATGATCGAGCAGATCATGGAACTGGCCGAAGTCCGCCTGAAGAAGCTCGACCAGCGCCGTCGGGAAACCGTGCCGGCGTCCGAGCTGATCCTGGGCATGCAGTGCGGCGGCAGCGATGCGTTTTCCGGGATCACCGCCAACCCGGCGCTGGGCTATGCCTCGGACTTGTTGCTGCGGGCGGGGGCGACGGTGATGTTTTCCGAAGTCACTGAAGTGCGCGATGCGATTTATTTGCTGACTTCACGCGCCGAAACCAAAGCTGTCGCCGAGGAGCTGGTCCGGGAAATGGACTGGTATGACCGTTACCTGGCCAAGGGCGAGGCGGATCGCAGTGCCAACACCACGCCGGGGAACAAGAAGGGCGGGTTGTCGAACATTGTCGAGAAGTCCCTGGGCTCCATCGTCAAGTCCGGCAGCAGTGCGATCAACGGCGTGCTGGGGCCGGGCGAGCGCTTCAAAAGCAAGGGCCTGATCTTTTGCGCAACGCCGGCCAGTGACTTTGTGTGCGGCACCTTGCAGCTAGCGGCAGGGATGAACCTGCATGTGTTCACTACAGGGCGCGGTACCCCTTACGGGCTGGCCATGGCACCGGTTGTGAAGGTCTCGACCCGTACGGAGTTGGCGCAGCGCTGGCCGGATCTGATCGACATCGACGCCGGACGCATTGCCACCGGGCGCGCGACCATCGAGGAATTGGGCTGGGAGTTGTTCCACTTCTATCTGGACGTGGCCAGCGGTAAGAAGCAAACGTGGGCGGAGCAGCACAAGCTGCATAACGACATCACGTTGTTCAACCCGGCACCGATTACCTAGAGCAGGTTGGCGGGCGTTGGAGGTTGCCCAGCACTGTTTGGATGTGTGCGTAGACCTGAGCGGGTTCGCTGGCGCGCAAGACATTGTCGGGCAATTGCGTCAGTGGCTGTTCGATAAAGTAGTCCGCGCAGACGAAACCGTCCACGCAGCCGTTCTTGTAGACCTGGAAGTCGGACGCACCGTCGCCCACGATGAGCGTTCGGCCTTTCAGCCTGCCAGCGGCACGCCATCGACGGACAATCTCCGACTTGCCCTTCGACGAGCTGAGCAGCGGAGAAGGGCGCGTGAGCAGGACGCGTTTGCCCGCCCACAAGAACTGGTTGGCCGCCACATTTTGGTGGGCGATACCCCATTCACGGGCCGTGGGTACGATCCACTCCGTGTAGCCGCCGGAAATGATATGCAGCCCTACACCGTCTTCTCGCAGCCGGCCAAGGGTTTCCAGCAATACGGCCGGGATGCTGCGAATGGCCTTTTCCACATACTGGTCGATGTGATGGGCACGCACATGGGTTGCCACGCTCATCAGCTTCAACAATTCTCCGATACTTGCTTTGCCGCTCAATGCTTTGGGGGCAATTCGCGCGATCCGGTCAAGCCGCTCGGCACTGTCCGGATGGTCGTGGAGAGCGGCTTTAAGCACTTCCACCGTGCTTTCGTGGTCGACCAAGGTGTAATCGAAATCAAAGATGATGTCGACGTCGTTGCCCATGCTCATCGCGTTGCTCGTTTGTCAGTGCTGCGGTAGGTGTATTTGTCGTCCCGAGTCCAGTGACAGGCGGCAATGGCTAAATGTTCGGCGATGCTTTGCTGAATCTGATCGGCAAACGCTTGATCGCTCTGATGTGCCGTGCGCACTTGTGGCGCCAGGTAGCTCATCTCGAACTCAATGCGCGGCATTGCCAGAAGACGCAGGAACTTCATCAGGCCTGAGGCGTGCAGCGGGTTGGCGGTCAAGCCGAACGGCACATTCAAGCGCAGGGCCAGTGGTACCACGGGCAGCCCGCGATTGAGCATTTCCGGGCGGAACCGGAACAGACCATGGCCATTGTTGATGGTCGTCTCGGGTGTGGTGTAGAGCGCAGTGCCGCTGGGCCTGCGACGAAATTCGCGGATGCGTCTGGCGAGCATTTTCTTGTCACTGACTTTCCAGAACGTGCCACCGGAACATTTGAAGAGCAGGAAAGCGGTTGCGGCACCGAGGGGGCTGTCGGAGTTGGCTACCATGATGGTCGCTGAGGGCATGGCCAGCACTGGAAAATGATCGAATACACTGATGTGGTTGGCGGCGACGATGCAACCATCGGTATGCGCCGCGACTTGTTTCGGGGACATTTTGCACGTGATTTTCACGCCCAGGATAAACAACAGTACGCGGTACATGAGTTGTTTGGCCGCTACGGGTAAAGGCCAGGCGATCAAGCTGATAAACACCACGGCCTGCAGACGGTTCAAGACAAGTGCGCAGCCCAGCGGCAGGTAAAGCCAGCGCCACAGGGCGCGACCCTTCCAGACCTGAGCGGTGCATAGGTCGGCAACTGAAGGGGAGTGGCAGGTGTTTTTTTCATTGGGCAAGGTCGGGTCTCTCTGAAAGGCAGGGGGCGTCATCAAGCCGGAGCGTGGCTGCGGGTCAGGCGGCGGGAGAATCGGTCGATACGTGCGCGATTCAATGGGCTTATTTCCATGAACCGTTCACGGGTCAGGTCGACTTTCAAATGCGGGCCGAAGGGTGTTTCCATGACAGTCCCGCTGATTTCCGGCAAATGCAGAAAGGCGCGGTTCATCTCCAGGGCGCGGTGATGCTTGATGTTGGTCAGGGTGTAGATCTGATCGAAGCCCAGTTGCAGGAAACCATGCTCCAAGGCCAGATGAATAGCCGTGAAGGGATAGGGGCTGCCCCAGTATTTTTTGAGGAAACGGTTGCCGAAGTTGATGCCGTATTCTTTTTCGGCAAACCCGGCATAACCGATGAAGGGCGAATCCAGGCCCAGGCTTACGGCCCAGCGTGACCAGCCTTGCTGGGCAATTTCCTGCTGGAAACGTGCGATTTCTGCAGCGGCCGTGTCTCGGTTGCGCGTGGTTCCTGCCGATATGTATTGCATGGTCTGCGGATCACCGAGGAGTTCAGCGTAACCCTCGATGTCGTCTTGGTCCCAGGTTCTGAGATATACGTTGTAAAGGTGGTTCACGTTTTGCCGCATTGGTTGTTTCCTTGCCTCACGACTTTCGTAACGAAGAAGGCGTTAGCTTGTGCCGAAGCGGGAACAACGCGGAGTTGCAAAATCTTTGTGTGTTGTAGGCAACGTTACCTTTCTAGGTAGGGACGATTTCAATCAAACCTCATGCGCGGGCCTGAGCTGGCTTATCATGAGCCTTTCCTGAACACAGGTTCCAAGGCCCGTTCTTATGCTGGCAATTTTCCTCACCACCCTCACCATCACCGCGCCGGTATTCGCCATGCTGTTCCTGGGGGTGCTGCTCAAGCGCATCAACTGGATCAACGACAACTTTATCCACACGGCTTCGTCCCTGGTGTTCAACGTCACCATGCCTGCGCTGCTGTTTCTCGGCATCCTGCACGCCGACCTGCATTCGGCGCTCAAGCCGGGTTTGCTGATCTACTTTGCCGTCGCCACTCTGCTGAGTTTTGCCCTGGCCTGGGGCTGGGCGATTTTTCGCTGCGCGCGCGAAGACCGGGGCATCTACACCCAGGGGGCGTTTCGCGGCAACAATGGGGTGATCGGCCTGGCGCTGGCCGCCAGCATGTACGGCGACTACGGTATTTCCCTGGGGGCAATCCTCGCCGCACTGGTCATCCTGTTCTACAACACCTTGTCGACCATTGTGTTGGCGGTGTACAGCCCGGTGATCAAGTCCGACCCGTGGAGCATCTTCAAGAGTGTGGTGGCCAACCCGCTGATCATCAGCGTGATCGTGGCCGCGCCGTTCGCCTATTTCCAGATTGGCCTGCCAGGCTGGCTGGAAAGATCCATGCAGTACCTGGCGGACACCACCTTGCCGCTGGCGTTGATCTGCATTGGCGGCACCTTGTCCCTGGCGGCGTTGCGCAAGAGCGGCAATATGGCGCTGAGCGCAAGCTTGATGAAGATGGTGTGGCTGCCGGTAGTCGCCACGCTGGGCGCCTGGCTGCTGGGGTTCCGTGGGCCGGAATTAGGGATTCTGTTCCTGTACTTCGGTGCGCCGACCGCTGCGGCGAGCTTCGTGATGGCGAGGGCGGCCGAGGGCAATCATGAGCTGGCGGCGGCGATTATCGTGATCACTACCTTGATGGCGGCAGTGACCACGAATATCGGGATTTTTGTGTTGCAGGCGGGTGGCTGGATCTAAGTTTTTGGGGGGGCATTGCTCGCCAATGCTATCTGGCAGTCACTGCTGGTCGGCCTGATACGCCTCGATGACTTCCTGTGCCGCTCTAAACGCATCAATCGCCGCCGGTACGCCGGCATATACCGCGCAATGCAGCAGCGCTTCGCGGATCTCTTCCACGGTGCAGCCATTGTTCAGCGCGCCGCGCACGTGGCCCTTGAGTTCCTGCGGGCACTTGAGCGCGGTGAGGGCGGCGAGGGTGATCAGGCTGCGTGTCTTCAGCGGCAAGCCTTCGCGGTTCCACACACTGCCCCAGGCATGTTCGTTGACGAAGTCCTGGAGGGGCTGGGTGAATTCGGTGGCATTGCCCAGGGCGCGGTCGACGAACACATCGCCCATCACCTGGCGACGCATTTCAACCCCGGGCTTTTTCTGATCGGTCATTGCGATTCCCTCTTGTGTTGGCGGCGCCAGGCTCGCAGCGTGCTGAACAGCAGGAACACCACCAGCACTGGCAGGACGTAAAACAGCATCAGTTGTTCAAGCTTGTTGGCCAGCGGCATACCGGTGGTGAACGCCATCACATGCAGCCCATACGCCAGGTACAGTCCCAGCAGTACCAGGCCTTCGATGCGGGTCACACGGTAGCCGGTATAAAACACCGGCAGGCACAGCACCACCACGCCGAGCATCACCGGCAGATCGAAATCCAGGGCGTTAGGCGACACCGACAGCGGCGATGGCGCAAGCAGGGCCGTCAGCCCCAATACGCCCAGCAGGTTGAACAGGTTGCTGCCAATCACGTTGCCTACGGCGATATCCCGCTCGCCGCGCAGGGCTGCAATCAGCGAGGTGGCCAGGCACGGCAGGGACGTGCCAACGCCGATCAGTGTCAGGCCGATGATGCGTTCCGACAGTCCCAGGTCACTGGCTACATCCACCGCCGCGCCCAGCAACAGATGCCCGGCCAGTACCAGTACCAGCAGGCCGCCGAACATCAGCAATACACTGCTCAGCCAGGGCGCCTTGGCCACGATGTCCAGCGTGCGCGGACGGCGCGAATGGCGGGTCTGGTAGTGCAGCACGCCGAGGTAGGCCAGCAGGGCGCAGAGCAGCAGCAAACCGTCGAGCGGTGTGAGCTCTTCGTTGGCGGCCAGGGTAAATACCAGCAAGCCGGCGAGGATCATGACCGGGATGTCCAGGCGCACCAGTTGGCGCGAGACCCGCAATGGAATGATCAGCGCCGACAGGCCCAGGGTGACGAGGATATTGAAGATGCTGCTGCCGATGACGCTGCCGACGGCAATATCGGTGTTGCCGGCCAGGGTGGCCTGCAGGCTCACGGTCATCTGCGGTGCGCTGCTGCCGAAGGCGACGATCGTCAGGCCGATGATCAGTGGGCGGACCTTGAGGCTGGCGGCCAGGCGCACAGCGGCACGTACCAGGATTTCGGCGCCGACGATCAGCAGCACCAGGCCGCTGACCAGTTCGAGCAGGCTCCAGGGCGAGAGGGCGGTTAATCCGAAAATGGCCAGGGCTCCGTCGTCAATTGTTCAGGGCTTGCACGCGAACCCGTGCGGTGCCGCTGCTCAGCATGCCCAGTTGTTCGGCCGCCTTGCGTGAAAGATCGATCAAGCGCCCACGGGTATGCGGGCCGCGATCATTGATGCGCACTACCACGGTTCTGTCGTTGTCGAGGTTGGTGACCTTGACCTGGGTGCCAAAGGGCAATTGCCGGTGGGCGGCGGTCAGGGCGTTCTGGTTGAAAGGTTCACCGCTGGCGGTTTTTTTGCCATGGTGCTTGGCGCCGTAATAAGAGGCGGTGCCGGTTTCATCGTAGCCGTTGGGGTTAATGAGGCCGCTGGCGCAGCCGGCCAGCAGGGAAAACAGGGCCAGGAGGCCGAATAGACGCTTCATTTCCAAGGTGCCCCCATTTCGAGTTTGGGGTGAGCTTATGTGGGAGGGGGCTTGCCCCCGATAGCGGAGTGCCAGTCACTGAATGCTTTGACTGAATCACCGCCATCGGGGGCAAGCCCCCTCCCACACAAGCCCGCTCCCACAGGGGTCCGAGTAGAAGTCTCACTCGGACCATTCATCGCAATCAGCCTTCGAGCTTGCTTTTCAGCAGTTCGTTTACCTGCTGCGGGTTGGCCTTGCCCTTGGAGGCTTTCATGGCCTGGCCGACAAAGAAGCCGAACATCTTGCCGCGCTTGGCTTCGTCTGCTGCACGGTACTGCTCGACCTGTTCCGCGTTGGCCGCCAGCATTTCGTCGAGCACGGCCGAGATGGCGCCGCTGTCGGTGACTTGCTTGAGGCCGCGTTTTTCGATGATTTCATCGGCGCTGCCTTCGCCACTGGCCATGGCTTCAAACACTGTCTTGGCGATTTTGCCGGAGATGGTGTTGTCCTTGATGCGCAGCAGCATGCCGCCCAGTTGCTCGGCGGTGACCGGTGCCTCGTCGATTTCCAGGCCCTGCTTGTTCAACAGGCTGCCCAGCTCAACCATCACCCAGTTGGCCGCCAGCTTGGCGTCGCCGGCAATGCTCACGACTTTTTCGAAGTAGTTGGCTTGCTCACGGCTGGACGCCAACACGCTGGCATCGTAGACCGACAAGCCGAACTGCTCCTGGAAGCGCTCGCGTTTTTGCTGCGGCAGTTCCGGCAGGGTGGCGCGGATGTCGTTGAGGAACGAGTCTTCCAGTACCACCGGCAACAGGTCCGGGTCAGGGAAGTAACGGTAGTCGTTGGCTTCCTCTTTGCTGCGCATGGCGCGGGTTTCGTCTTTGTTCGGGTCGTACAGGCGGGTTTGCTGGATCACCTTTCCGCCGTCTTCGATCAGTTCGATCTGGCGGCGGACTTCGCTGTTGATCGCCTTCTCGATGAAGCGGAACGAGTTGACGTTCTTGATCTCGCAGCGGGTACCGAACTCGACCTGGCCCTTAGGGCGGATCGATACGTTGCAGTCGCAACGTAGCGAGCCTTCGGCCATGTTGCCGTCGCAGATGCCCAGGTAACGCACCAGCGCGTGGATCGTCTTGACGTAGGCCACGGCTTCCTTGGCGCTGCGCATATCCGGCTCGGAAACGATTTCCAGCAACGGTGTGCCAGCTCGGTTCAGGTCGATACCGGTGGCCCCCGGGAATTCTTCGTGCAGGCTTTTGCCGGCGTCTTCCTCGAGGTGGGCACGGGTCACGCCGACACGCTTGATGGTGCCATCTTCCAACGGGATATCCAGGTGGCCCTTGCCGACAATCGGCAGTTCCATCTGGCTGATCTGGTAGCCCTTGGGCAGGTCCGGGTAGAAGTAGTTCTTGCGCGCGAACACGTTGTGCTGGCCGATTTCGGCGTCAATCGCCAGGCCGAACATCACTGCCATGCGCACCGCTTCCTGGTTCAGCACCGGCAGTACGCCGGGCATGCCCAGGTCGACCAGGCTGGCCTGGGTATTCGGCTCGGCGCCGAACGTGGTGGCGCTACCGGAGAAAATCTTCGATTGGGTGGCGAGCTGGGTATGAATCTCCAGCCCGATCACGACTTCCCATTGCATAGTGTTCTCCTCAGAAGCCGGTAGGGGTGCGAGTGTGCCAGTCAGTGTTCAACTGGTACTGGTGCGCCACATTGAGCAGGCGGCCTTCCTGGAAATACGGGGCGAGCAATTGCACGCCAACCGGCAGCCCATCGACGAAACCTGCCGGCATGGACAAGCCTGGCAAGCCCGCGAGGTTGGCGGTGATGGTGTAGAGGTCTTCCAGGTATTCGGCGATCGGGTCGCCGGTCTTGGCGCCGATCTTCCAGGCCGGGTTGGGCGTGGTTGGGCCGAGGATGATGTCGACTTCTTCAAACGCCGCCATGAAGTCGTTCTTGATCAGGCGCCGGATTTTCTGCGCCTTGAGGTAGTACGCGTCGTAGTAGCCGGCCGACAGGGCGTAGGCACCGACCATGATCCGGCGTTGCACTTCGACACCGAAACCTTCGCCACGGGAGCGTTTGTACAGGTCGGTGAGGTCCTTCGGGTTCTCGCAGCGATAGCCAAAGCGCACGCCGTCGAAGCGCGACAGGTTGGAGGACGCTTCAGCGGGCGCGATCACGTAGTACGCCGGAATCGCGTGCTGGTTGTTCGGCAGGCTGATTTCCTTGATCACGGCGCCGAGCTTTTCCAGCTCCTTGACGCTGTTGTGCACCAATTCGGCGATGCGCGGGTCGAGACCGGCGCTGAAGTATTCCTTCGGCACGCCGATGCGCAGGCCTTTGATCGAGGTATTGAGGCTGGCGCTGTAGTCCGGCACCGGTTCGTCGATGCTGGTGGAATCCTGCGGATCGAAGCCTGCCATGCCTTGTAACAAAATCGCGCAGTCTTCGGCCGTGCGGGCCAGGGGGCCGCCCTGATCCAGGCTGGATGCATAGGCGATCATGCCCCAGCGGGAAACGCGACCATAGGTCGGCTTCAGGCCGGTGAGGTTGGTAAAGGCCGCGGGCTGGCGGATCGAGCCGCCGGTGTCGGTGGCTGTTGCAGCGGGCAGGAAGCGCGCGGCGACCGCGGCAGCCGAACCGCCAGACGAACCGCCCGGGACGTGTTCCAGGTTCCACGGGTTTTTCACCGGGCCGTAATAGCTCGACTCGTTGGCCGAACCCATGGCGAATTCGTCCATGTTGGTCTTGCCCAGGGTCACGGCCCCGGCGGCAGCCAGCTTGGACACCACGGTGGCGTCGTAGGGCGCCTTGAAGTTGTCGAGCATCTTCGAGCCGCAGCTGGTGCGGATGCCTTGGGTGCAGAACAGGTCTTTGTGGGCGATCGGTGCGCCCAGCAGTGCACCATTGTCACCGTTGGCGCGACGCACGTCGGCGGCCTTGGCCTGGCTCAGGGCCAGTTCCTCGGTGAGGCTGATGAAGCTATTGACCTTGGGGTCGAGCTCGGCGATACGCGCCAGCAGGGTCTTGGTCAGCTCTTCGGAAGAAAACTTTTTGTCGGCGAGACCGCGGGCGATCTCGGCCAGAGTCATGTGATGCATTGCAGGCTCTTTCCCTATTAGTCGATGACTTTCGGAACCAGGTACAGGCCGTTTTCGACCGCTGGTGCGATGGACTGGTAGGCCTCGCGATTATTAACCTCGGTCACGACGTCTGCGCGCAGGCGCTGGCTGGCTTCCAGCGGGTGAGCCAGGGGCTCGATGCCGTCGGTATTGACGGCCTGCATTTGGTCAACCAGCCCCAGAATGCTGTTCAGGGCTGCGGTGGTCTGTGGAAGATCGGCTTCATTCAGGCCAAGCGAGGCCAGATGAGCGATTTTTTCCACGTCGGAGCGTTCAAGCGCCATGGGATTCTCCAGTGGAAAACAGAACGGAGGGCGTCCGTGTGTTAGATTGTCGGAACACTACCGCATTTCTACGGTCATATGGCCGCGATTGTGGGGGTTGGTGCACAGAAAGTCGGCCAATTTAGCACATTGGCGCCTTGCCCAAAATCCCTGTCGTTGTTAGAGTTTGCCGCACTTTTTTACCCACGCGTTGCCTAGGGTCCCTTTCCCATGTTCAAGAAACTGCGTGGCATGTTTTCCAGCGATCTTTCCATTGACCTGGGCACTGCCAACACCCTTATTTACGTGCGCGAGCGCGGTATCGTCCTGAATGAGCCATCGGTTGTGGCTATTCGGACCCATGGTAATCAGAAAAGTGTCGTTGCCGTGGGCACCGAGGCCAAGCGCATGCTTGGCCGAACACCAGGCAATATCGCTGCCATTCGTCCGATGAAAGACGGCGTGATCGCCGACTTCAGCGTCTGCGAGAAGATGCTGCAGTACTTCATCAACAAGGTTCACGAAAACAGTTTTCTGCAGCCCAGCCCTCGTGTGCTGATCTGCGTTCCGTGCAAGTCCACCCAGGTGGAGCGTCGCGCCATCCGTGAATCGGCCCTTGGTGCCGGTGCCCGTGAAGTCTTCCTGATCGAAGAGCCAATGGCTGCTGCGATCGGTGCCGGCCTGCCGGTTGAAGAAGCGCGCGGTTCGATGGTGGTGGATATCGGTGGTGGTACCACTGAAATCGCCCTGATTTCCCTGAACGGCGTGGTGTATGCCGAGTCCGTGCGTGTAGGCGGCGACCGCTTCGACGAAGCGATCATCACTTATGTGCGTCGTAACTACGGCAGCCTGATCGGCGAATCCACCGCCGAGCGCATCAAGCAGGAAATCGGTACCGCTTATCCCGGTGGCGAAGTTCGCGAAGTCGACGTTCGCGGTCGCAACCTGGCCGAAGGCGTTCCACGTGCCTTTACCCTGAACTCCAATGAAGTGCTGGAGGCTCTGCAAGAGTCCCTGGCAACCATCGTTCAGGCGGTGAAGAGCGCCCTGGAGCAATCGCCGCCGGAGCTGGCTTCCGATATCGCCGAGCGTGGCCTGGTACTGACCGGTGGTGGCGCCTTGCTGCGCGACCTCGACAAGTTGCTGGCCCAGGAAACTGGCCTGCCGGTGATCGTTGCCGAAGACCCGCTGACCTGCGTTGCCCGTGGCGGTGGTCGTGCACTGGAAATGATGGATAAACACACCATGGACCTGCTTTCCAGCGAATAAGACCGTTGGTTGCACCATGTTTCGCCCGCAGGCAGCACTTTGCAGTGCTGCCTGTTGGCGTTTATCTTCTTCAATCTGCATCCAGGCCGGTTAGATGCCGTATGAATAAAGAGAAACTTTGCCTGGGAGGAGCGGCCTATTAAACCGCTTTTCGCCAAAGGCCCCTCATTGGGCGTGCGCTTGTTGGTGCTGGTCGTGCTTTCGGTCGCGCTGATGGTGGTCGATGCCCGCTTTGCACTGCTCAAGCCTGTGCGTAGCCAAATGTCGCTGGTATTGATGCAGACCTACTGGATCACCGACCTGCCGCAACGTCTCTACCAGGGCGTGGCCAGCCAATTCGGCAGCCGCACCGAGCTGGTCGCCGAGAACGAAAAACTCAAGACTGAAAACCTGCTGTTGCAGGGGCGCATGCAAAAGCTGGCGGCCCTCACCGAGCAGAACGTTCGGCTGCGCGAGTTGCTCAATTCTTCGGCACTGGTCAACGAAAAGGTCGAAGTCGCCGAGCTGATCGGCATGGACCCCAACCCCTTTACCCATCGCATCATCATCAACAAGGGTGAGCGCGACGGTGTGGTGCTCGGCCAGCCGGTGCTCGATGCCCGTGGCTTGATGGGCCAGGTGGTCGAGTTGATGCCCTACACCTCGCGGGTATTGCTGCTGACGGACACGACCCACAGCATTCCGGTGCAGGTCAACCGCAACGGCTTGCGTGCGATTGCCAGTGGCACCGGTAACCCCGAACGCCTGGAATTGCGCCATGTGGCCGATACTGCCGACATCAAGGAAGGCGACCTGCTGGTCAGCTCGGGCCTCGGCCAACGCTTCCCGGCGGGTTACCCGGTGGCGACAGTCAAGGAAGTGATCCACGATTCTGGCCAGCCGTTCGCCATTGTGCGCGCCGTGCCCACCGCCGCCCTGAACCGCAGCCGCTACCTGCTGCTGGTATTCAGCGACAACCGTACCCCGGAAGAGCGTGCCAACGACGCCGCACAAGCCCAGGAAGCGGAAGACAAGCAAAACGGCACCGCGCCGATCATTCCGGCAACCGTACCCAAGCCGGCGCCCGCCGCATCGGCCACACCGGCGCCCGCTCCGGCAGTAGCGCCCGTGGCCACGCCCGCCAAGCCGGCCGCTCACAGTGCGCGCGCGGTGAAGCCAGCGGCGACCAAGCCGTCGGCCACCACGCCTGCCACCACGACGCCTGCTGCGAAGCCCCCAGCCGCCCCGGCAACCACACGGCAGAGGGAGGAATAATGGCCGGTACTCATTCGAGCAATGGCTGGATCGTCTGGCTGACCTTCGCCATCGGCTTGCTACTCAGCGTTTCGCCACTGCCGCAGTTCATGGAAATCCTGCGTCCGCTGTGGCTGGCCTTGCTGCTGGCATTCTGGTCGCTGAACCTGCCGCACAAGGTGGGCATGGTCACGGCGATGTTCCTGGGCTTGGCGGAAGATGTGCTCTATGGCACCTTGCTGGGCCAGAACGCGTTGATCCTGACCCTGATTACCTTTCTGGTGCTGTCGTTGCAGCAACGCCTGCGCATGTTCCCGATGTGGCAACAGTGCCTGGTGATCCTGGTGATCTTCGGCCTGGCGCAATTGGTGCAACTGTGGCTCAGCGCCTTGACTGGTAACCGCCAGCCGACCCTGGCGCTGGTATTGCCGGCCCTGGTCAGTGCGCTGCTGTGGCCATGGGTCAGTTTTGGCCTGCGCGGGTTACGTCGTCGCTATAAAATCAATTGAATGGATTGCGAGGCTCTGCCTGGTTATCGAACCCCACAGGGAGAGTCTGGAATGAATTCGCTTTATCTGGCTTCGGGCTCCCCGCGACGGCGTGAACTGCTGACCCAGATCGGTGTGCCTTTCACCGTGGTCAGTGCCGCCATTGATGAAACTCCCCTTACAAATGAATCCGCCGTTTCCTACGTCGAGCGTCTAGCGCGCGGCAAGGCAACGGCGGGTTTTGCTGCGCTTGGGCAAACGTCGGGCGCCTGTGTATTGGGTGCCGACACGGCAGTGATTGTCGACGGCCAGATCCTTGGCAAGCCGCTGGATCAGGCGGATGCCCTGGCCATGTTGCTGGCCCTGTCGGGGCGTGAGCATGAAGTGCTGACGGCGGTTGCCCTCACGGACGGTCAGCGTTGTGAAACTCGATGTGTAAGCAGTCGCGTACGTTTCCGGGGTATTTCTGTCGAGGAGGCTACAACCTACTGGCACAGTGGCGAACCCCAGGACAAGGCAGGCGGCTATGCTATCCAAGGGCTGGGCTCGGTGTTTGTGGCCGGGCTCAATGGCAGCTATTCCGCCGTGGTTGGCCTGCCCGTGTGCGAAACCGCGGAACTGCTTGGTCAATTCGGCATACCCTGTTGGCAAAACCTTACCGCGCGCTGAACGCCTGTACTTGCGCGCCAAGCCTTAAGCGATCGGTCACTATTGTGAAAACGCCTGAACGAGACCCAGCCATGAGTGAAGAGATTCTGATCAATATCACGCCGATGGAATCGCGCGTGGCGGTGGTAGAGAACGGTGTTCTGCAAGAAGTGCACGTCGAGCGCACCCAGAAGCGCGGGATTGTCGGCAACATCTATAAAGGCAAGGTCGTGCGCGTATTGCCCGGGATGCAGGCGGCTTTTGTCGACATTGGCCTGGACCGTGCCGCGTTTATCCATGCTTCGGAAATTTCCCTGCGCGAAGGCCCGGCGGTCGAAAGCATCAGCGCCTTGGTTCACGAAGGGCAGAGCCTCGTGGTGCAAGTCACCAAGGACCCCATCGGTTCAAAGGGCGCGCGCCTGACGACCCAGCTGTCGATTCCATCGCGCTACCTGGTGTACATGCCGCGCACCGCTCATGTGGGCATTTCCCTGAAAATCGAAGACGAGGCCGAGCGTGAGCGCCTGAAGAAGGTGGTCAGCGATTGCGTGGCGGCCGAGGGCATCAAGGAGGCGGGCGGCTTTATTCTGCGCACGGCGGCCGAAGGCGCCGGGGCTGATGAGATTCTCATGGACATCCGTTACCTGCGGCGCCTGTGGGACCAGATTGGCGCGCAGATCAAGACCGTTGGCGCGCCCAGCGTGATCTACGAAGACCTGGGCCTGGCCCTGCGCACCTTGCGCGACCTGGTCAGCCCGAAGATCGAGAAAATTCGCATCGACTCGCGGGAAACCTTCCAGCGCACCACGCAGTTCGTCGCCGAACTGATGCCGGAAATTGCCGACCGCCTGGAGCATTACCCCGGCGAGCGGCCGATCTTCGACCTGTATGGCGTCGAAGACGAAATCCAGAAGGCCCTGGACCGCAAGGTGCCGCTCAAGTCGGGCGGTTACCTCGTTGTGGACCCGGCGGAAGCCATGACCACCATCGACGTCAACACCGGTGCGTTCGTGGGCCATCGCAACCTCGAAGAAACCATCTTCAAGACCAACCTCGAAGCCGCTACCGCGATCGCGCGTCAACTGCGCCTGCGCAACTTGGGCGGGATCATCATCATCGACTTCATCGACATGGAAGATGAAGAGCATCAGCGCCAGGTACTGCGCACCCTCGAAAAGCAGCTGGAACGCGATCACGCCAAGACCAATATCATCGGTATTACCGAGCTGGGCCTGGTACAGATGACCCGCAAACGCACCCGCGAAAGCCTGGAACAGGTGTTGTGCGAGCCGTGCAGCAGTTGCCAGGGGCGCGGTAAATTGAAAACGCCTGAAACGGTTTGCTACGAGATTTTCCGCGAAATCCTACGGGAGGCGCGAGCGTACCAGGCCGAAGGTTATAGAGTGCTTGCCAACCAGAAAGTGGTCGATCGGCTGCTGGACGAAGAGTCCGGTAACGTCGCTGAGCTGGAGGGGTTTATCGGACGCACGATTCGCTTCCAGGTTGAGACCATGTATTCCCAGGAACAATACGACGTGGTGCTGCTCTGATCCTCATTCGTTTCTTTCTACGAGATGCGCAGACCTTGATCTGCCGTCCGCTTACTGCCTTGAGGGTCGCCTGACATGGAGCGTCTGAAACGCTTTTTTGCCGCTTTGACCCGTTGGGGCCTGGGCTTGTGCGCCTTGCTGCTGGTATTGGCGGCGGTCTACGTGAGCCTGGGACGAGAATTGACTCCGCTGGTGGCCGAATACCGTGCGGACATCGAAGCCAAGGCCCAGGCCGCAGTGGATATGCCACTGCATATCGGCAGCCTGGAAGGGCGCTGGAGTGGTTTCGCACCGGTATTGCTGGCCCACGACGTGATGGTCGGCCAGGGCAGCAACGCCTTGCGCCTGGATCAGGTCGAAGTCGTGCCGGATGTCTGGGCTAGCCTGATGGCCCGCGAAGTGCGTCTTGCGCACCTGGAAGTCAGCGGCCTGCAATTGAGCGTCAAGGAAGACCAGGACGGCCACTGGGCGCTGCAAGGCCTGCCGGTGCAGGATGACCAGCCGCTGGACCCGGAGCAGGTGCTCAAACGCCTGCAAATGGTCAAGCGTGTGTCGTTGCTCGACAGCCAGGTGACCCTGCAACCGATCGACCATGCCCCGCTGACCCTGACCTATGTGGGCCTGAGCCTGCACACCGGGACCACCCGCCAACGCCTGGATGCCCGCCTGACCTTGCCCGATGGCCAGCCGCTGGCCTTGAGCCTGCGCAGCCGCATTCGCGCAAGCCAATGGAAGGATGCTGAAGTCGACGCCTACCTGAGCCTGCCGCAAAGCGACTGGGCCAAATGGATTCCGGCCAAACTGACTCAACAATGGAAGCTCACGCAGTTCAAGGCGGGTGGCGAGTTCTGGCTCAACTGGGCCAAGGGTGACGTGCAGAGTGCTGTGGTGCGCCTCAATTCACCCCAGGTGAAGGGCAGCTACGCCGATCGCAAGCCCGTGCATATCGAAAACCTCGCCCTGACCGCGTACCTGCAACGCAATGAGCAGGGTCTGAAGGTATTGTTCGACTCGTTGGCGATGAACCTGGGCGAGACCCGCTGGGAATCGCGCTTGCAGTTGCAGCAGAGCCTGGCCACCGACCAGGCGCAGGAGGTCTGGAACCTGCAGGCCGATCGCCTGGACCTCACGCCCATTACGCCGTTGCTGAATGCCCTGGCGCCCCTGCCGGAAGGCTTCGCCAAGACCATCGAGCACCTCAAGGCCACTGGCCTGTTGCGCAATGTGCTGGTGGATTTCCGTCCCCAGGACACGACCGATCAGAAAGTCAGCTTCGCCGCCAACCTTGAGCGGGTGGGGTTCGATGCTTACTTTGGTGCACCGGCAGCGCGGAACGTATCCGGCAGCATCAGCGGTGACCTGGGGCATGGCGAGTTGCGCCTGGACAGCAAGGACTTTTCCCTGCACCTGTTTCCGATCTTCGCCAAGCCCTGGCAGTACATCCAGGCGAATGCGCGCCTGACCTGGAAGCTGGATAAAGAAGGCTTCACCCTGATTGCTCCCTATATCAAGGTGCTGGGGGAAGAGGGCAAGGTCGCGGCTGACTTCCTGATCCGCCTGCACTTTGACCCTGGCCAGGAAGACTACATGGACCTGCGGGTCGGCATGGTCGATGGCGATGGGCGCTTCACGCCCAAGTACCTGCCAGCGGTACTGAGCCCCGCGTTGGACGAATGGCTGCGCACAGCGATTCTCAAGGGCGCGGTCGATCAAGGTTTCTTCCAGTACCAGGGCTCGTTGAACCATGACGCGCTGCCGGCTTCGCGCAACATCAGCCTGTTCTTCAAGGTGCATGATGCAGAGCTGGCATTCCAGCCGGGCTGGCCGCATGTGAGCAAGGTCAATGGCGAAGTGTTCGTCGAGGAGAGTGGCGTACGCATCCTGGCCAGCAAGGGCCAGTTGCTCGACACCCAAGTCAAGGACGTCTACGTCAATATTCCCCACGCACCCGCGGGCAAGGACAGCCACCTGCTGCTCACCGGCGGGTTTGCCGGTGGCCTGGGTGATGGCCTGAAGATTCTCCAGGAAGCGCCAATAGGCACTGCCTCGACCTTTGCCGGCTGGAAAGGCGAGGGGGACCTGCAAGGCAAGCTGGACCTGGATATTCCGCTGGCCAAAGGTACCGAACCGAAGATCGTGGTGGATTTCCAGACCGACAAGGCGCGCTTGCAATTGGCTGAGCCGACCCTGGACCTGACGCAACTCAAGGGTGACTTCCGCTTTGATAGTGCCAAGGGCTTGAGTGGGCAGAATATTACGGCGCAAGCATTCGAGCGGCCGATTAGCGCGCAGATTTTTGCCGATGGTAAGCCAGGTAATCTGAGTACCCGCATCACGGCCAAAGGCCAGGTCACGGTCAAGCGGCTGACCGATTGGTTGAAAATCAGCCAGCCACTGCCGGTGTCCGGCGATATTCCGTACCAGTTGCAAGTCAACCTGGATGGCGCCGATAGCCAATTGATGGTCAATTCCAACCTCAAGGGGGTCGCAGTGGATCTGCCGGCACCGTTCGGCATGGCGGCCAGCCAGGGGCGTGACAGTACGTTCCGCATGACCTTGCAGGGCGCCGAGCGTCGTTACTGGTTCGATTATGGCGAGCTGGCGAACTTCACCTTTGCGGCGCCGCCGGACAAGTTCAATGAGGGCCGCGGTGAGCTATTCCTGGGTGATGGCGATGCCGTGCTGCCCGCAGGCAAGGGGTTGCGCATCCGTGGCGTGCTTTCGGAGTTGGACATAGACCCGTGGAAGAAACTCGTGGACCGCTACGCGGGCAATGACCCTGGCGGCAGCGCCAAGCAACTGCTGAGCGGCGCTGACTTCAAGGTGGGCAAGCTGACTGGCTTCGGCAAGCAGTTCGACCAGGTCAACTTGCAGCTTGACCGGAAACCCACCGCCTGGGGCCTGCAACTCGACAGCCAGCAGGCCAAAGGCAGCGTGAACCTGCCGGATGCCAAGGGCGCGCCCATCGCGATCAACCTGCAGTTCGTGAAATTGCCGGCCGTGGACCCGACCGTCCAGGCAGACGAAAACGCCCCGGACCCGTTGGCCGATATCGATCCCAAGGGGATCCCGGCGCTTGATATCAGCATTGATCAACTGTTCCAGGGATCGGACCTGATAGGGGCCTGGTCGCTGAAAATCCGGCCAACTGCCAAGGGCCTGGCCTTTAATAGCCTGGACCTGGGCCTCAAGGGCATGCAGCTCAAGGGCGCGGGGGGCTGGGAGGGTGCACCGGGGGACAGCAGCAGTTGGTACAAAGGGCGCCTGGATGGCAAGAACATCGCCGATGTGCTCAAGGGCTGGGGCTTTGCGCCTACCGTGACCAGTGAAGATTTTCACCTGGACGTAGACGGCCGTTGGCCGGGGTCGCCGGCCTGGGTCGGGCCCAAACGTTTTTCCGGTAGCCTCGATGCCACCTTCCGCAAAGGCCAGTTCGTTGAAGTGGAAGGCGGCGCCCAGGCGCTTCGGGTGTTTGGCTTGCTTAACTTCAACTCCATTGGCCGCCGGCTGCGCCTGGACTTTTCCGACCTGCTCGGCAAAGGCTTGAGCTATGACCGCGTCAAGGGCTTGCTGGCAGCGAGCAACGGCGTATTTGTGACCCGTGACCCCATCACCATGACCGGGCCATCGACCAACCTGGAACTCAATGGCACCCTGGACCTGGTCGCCGACCGCGTGGACGCCAAGCTGTTGGTGACCCTGCCGGTCACCAACAACCTGCCGATTGCGGCGCTGATTGTGGGTGCGCCGGCCATTGGTGGCGCGTTGTTCCTGATCGACAAGCTGATCGGTGACCGCGTCGCGCGCTTTGCCAGTGTGCAATACAAAGTGGAAGGGCCCTGGAAGGATCCGAAAATCACCTTCGACAAGCCATTCGAAAAGCCTAACTGAGACTTTCTGGAGTAGCCTGGAGCTATTCGTTTACGGAGTATCGGCCCATGTCGTTTGCGGTAATTCAGATGGTCAGCCAGAGCGATGTGCTGGCCAACCTGGCCCAGGCCCGGCGCTTGCTGGAGCAAGCGGCAGCGGGCGGGGCGAAGCTCGCGGTGCTGCCGGAAAACTTTGCCGCCATGGGACGCCGTGACGTGGCTGATATCGGCCGTGCCGAGGCATTGGGTGAAGGTCCGATCCTGCCATGGTTGAAACAGACCGCCCGCGACCTCACCTTATGGATAGTTGCAGGCACATTGCCGCTGCCGCCCAGGGACCAGCCGGATGCCAAGGTCAACGCCTGCTCGTTGCTGGTGAATGACCAGGGCGAGATAGTGGCCCGATACGACAAGCTGCACTTGTTCGATGTCGACGTGGCGGATGCCCGAGGCCGTTATCGTGAATCCGATGACTATGCTTTCGGCAGTAATGTGGTGCTGGCGGATACGCCGGTTGGCCGCTTGGGCCTCACGGTATGCTACGACCTGCGTTTCCCCGAGCTGTACAGCGAATTGCGCGCGGCCGGGGCTGAGTTGATTACCGCACCCTCGGCCTTTACGGCGGTGACCGGCGCCGCGCACTGGGATGTGTTGATCCGCGCGCGGGCCATCGAGACCCAGTGCTACCTGCTGGCGGCCGCCCAGGGCGGTGTGCACCCAGGGCCCCGGGAAACCT
Source organism: Pseudomonas sp. FG86 (assembly GCF_057808775.1). Lineage (NCBI taxonomy): Bacteria > Pseudomonadati > Pseudomonadota > Gammaproteobacteria > Pseudomonadales > Pseudomonadaceae > Pseudomonas > Pseudomonas sp. FG86. The sequence continues at coordinate 63,265 of NZ_JBMDIS010000025.1, forward strand.
TTGGCCACGCGGCGATTGTCGACCCGTGGGGGCGCATACTGACGCAACAGGATCAAGGCGAAGCGGTGTTGCTGGCCGAGCGCGACAGCAGTGAACAGGCGTCGATACGGGCGCGCATGCCGGTGGTGAACCATCGGCGCTTTTTTTCGCAGGGCGCGCAGCGGCCTGCTTCAGAACGATGAATTTAAGGCCAAACCTATGAGCGAGTTGTTGTCCTCAGTCAGTGAACACCTCCTGGCACCCGGTGGCGTGACCATCGAAAGTCTGCAAACCGTGCTCGGCGATCTGGCCGGACCGGGCATCGACGCGGCCGACCTGTATTTCCAGGGGCAGATTTCCGAGTCCTGGGCCCTGGAAGACGGCATCGTCAAGGAAGGCAGTTTCAACCTCGACCAGGGCGTGGGGGTGCGGGCGCAATCCGGTGAAAAAACCGGTTTTGCCTACAGCAACGCGATCACCTTGGAAGCGCTGGGCCTGGCCGCTCGCGCAGCGCGCTCGATCTCCCGTGCCGGTCAACATGGCACGGTGCAGGCATTCAGTACCCAGGATGTGGCCCAGTTGTACGCGCCGGATAATCCGCTGGAAGTGATCAGCCGTGCGGAAAAGGTCGAGTTGCTCAAGCGTGTCGATGCTGCCACCCGCGCCTTGGACCCGCGTATCCAACAAGTCACCGTGAGCATGGCTGGCGTGTGGGAGCGGATCCTGGTGGCGTCCACCGATGGCAGCCTGGCAGCGGATGTACGGCCGCTGGTGCGTTTCAACGTCAGTGTGATCGTCGAGCAGAACGGGCGCCGCGAGCGTGGCGGTCATGGCGGCGGCGGGCGTACCGACTACCGTTATTTCCTCACCGATGATCGCGCCATGGGTTACGCCCGTGAGGCACTGCGCCAGGCGCTGGTCAACCTGGAAGCCATTCCGGCGCCGGCCGGTACCTTGCCGGTGGTGCTCGGTTCGGGCTGGTCTGGCGTATTGCTCCACGAAGCGGTCGGCCATGGCCTGGAAGGCGACTTCAACCGCAAGGGCAGTTCGGCCTACAGCGGACGCATGGGTGAGATGGTCGCCTCCAAACTGTGCACCATTGTCGATGACGGTACCCTGGCCGGGCGCCGGGGTTCGCTGACGGTCGATGACGAAGGTACGCCGACCGAGTGCACCACGCTGATCGAGAACGGCGTGCTCAAGGGCTACATGCAAGACAAACTCAATGCCCGTCTGATGGGCGTGGCACGCACTGGTAACGGCCGTCGCGAATCCTACGCTCACTTGCCGATGCCGCGCATGACCAACACCTACATGCTCGGTGGCGAAAGCGACCCGGCGGAAATCATCGCCTCGGTGAAGCGTGGTATCTACTGCGCCAATCTCGGTGGCGGCCAGGTGGATATCACCAGCGGCAAGTTCGTGTTTTCCACCAGCGAGGCCTATCTGATCGAAGACGGCAAGATTACCGCCCCGGTCAAAGGGGCAACGTTGATTGGTAACGGACCAGAGGCGATGAGCAAGGTGTCGATGGTCGGTAACGACCTGTCGCTGGACAGCGGCGTCGGTACGTGCGGTAAGGATGGGCAGTCGGTGCCGGTCGGCGTGGGTCAGCCCACCTTGAAGATTGATGCGATCACCGTGGGTGGCACAGGGTCGTAAACCGGGAGCTTCGGGTGGCGAAGACCGCCACCCGGGGAAGAGGATCAGCGCAGGCCGCGTTGAGTCTCGTCCAGCTCACGGATGTACTTGAAGATTTTACGGCTGGTGGCCGGCGCCTTGTTATGCGCCTGCTCGTGCTGGGCCTGACGGATCAGGGAGCGCAGTTGCTGGCGGTCGGCATCCGGATAGTCCACCACGAACTTCTCCAGTACCGCGTCATCGCCCGAGATCAGGCGGTCACGCCAACGCTCCAGGTTATGGAAGCGTTCATTGTACTGGCGAGTGGAGGCATCGAGTTGATCGAGCAAGGTCAGAATGGCGTCAGTGTCCTGGTCGCGCATCAGCTTGCCGATAAACATGATGTGCCGTTTACGCGCGATATTCGCGGTGTGCTTGGGCGCATCCGCCAGGGCCCGACGCATTTCGTCGGTCAGAGGCAATTTTGCAATCAAGTCCGGCTTGAGCGTTGTAAGGCGCTCGCCGAGGTCAACCAGAGCATGCAGCTCGCGTTTGACCTGGGTTTTGCTTTTCTCCCCATCGAGGGAGTCGTCGTAAGAATCAACCATGGTGGCAGTCCGCAAAGAAACGCCGCCATGATAACCAGTCGGGGGCCGCTTGTCCGGCCCGGTCGCTCGATGGCCTTAACCGAAAGCAGAATTTGAGTGGAGAAAACCATGAGTGCAGCCCAAAGCGTCGGTCCGCAAGCGTTACCGGCACTGCAGGAACAAGTCGAGCAGATCCTTGCCGAGGCCAAGCGCCAGGGGGCCAGTGCCTGCGAGGTGGCTGTGTCGCTGGAGCAGGGGTTGTCGACGTCGGTACGTCAGCGGGAAGTGGAAACCGTTGAATTCAACCGCGACCAGGGTTTTGGCATCACTTTGTACGTAGGGCAGCGCAAAGGCTCGGCCAGTACGTCGGCCAGTGGCCCGGAAGCCATTCGCGAGACTGTCGCTGCTGCGTTGGCAATTGCCAAGCACACCTCCGAGGATGAGAGTTCGGGCCTGGCCGACAAGGCATTGATGGCCAAGGACCTGCAGGATTTTGACCTGTTTCATGCCTGGGACATCACGCCAGAGCAGGCCATCGAACAGGCATTGATCTGCGAAGCGGCGGCATTCGATGCCGATGCCCGCATCAAGAACGCCGATGGCACCACGTTGAGCACCCATCAAGGGTGCCGCGTGTACGGCAACAGCCATGGTTTTATCGGCGGTTATGCCTCCACGCGCCATAGTTTGAGCTGCGTGATGATTGCCGAGGCCAATGGGCAGATGCAGCGCGATTACTGGTACGACGTGAACCGCCAGGGCGAATTGCTGGCGTCTCCTGCCAGCATTGGCCAACGTGCTGCGCAACGTGCCGCGAGTCGCCTGGGCGCGCGCCCGGTACCGACCTGCGAAGTGCCGGTGCTGTTTTCGGCAGAGCTGGCCGGTGGTTTGTTCGGCAGCTTTCTGGGGGCGATTTCCGGCGGCAACCTGTATCGAAAATCATCGTTCCTTGAAGGCGCGATCGGCCAGAAACTGTTTCCTGAGTGGCTGACCATCGATGAGCGTCCACACCTGATGCGTGCGATGGGCAGTTCGTCGTTCGACGGTGATGGCCTGGCGACCTATGCCAAGCCGTTCGTCGAGAAGGGCGAATTGGTGTCCTATGTCCTGGGCACCTATGCCGGTCGCAAGCTCGGTTTGCCCAGTACGGCCAACGCGGGTGGCGTGCACAACCTGTTTGTGACCCACGGTGATGAAGACCAGGCGGCGCTGTTGCGGCGCATGGGGCGTGGCCTGCTGGTGACCGAGTTGATGGGCCAAGGCCTGAACATGGTCACCGGTGATTATTCCCGGGGCGCGGCAGGTTTCTGGGTGGAAAATGGCGAGATTCAATTCGCCGTCCAGGAAGTCACCATCGCCGGCAATATGCGCGATATGTTCAAGCAGATCGTTGCCGTCGGGAATGACCTGGAACTGCGCAGCAACATTCGCACGGGTTCGGTATTGATCGAGCGGATGACGGTCGCCGGTAGCTGATCCTTCCGACGCTTCACAAAAAAGGCGCGCCATTCTGGAGATGGCGCGCCTTTTTTGTGGGCGCATGCTTGACGGATGGGAAGGCTGATCTTGTTTTGATTCTCAATATCATTTAATAATGAATATCATTATTGAGCGAGTGCGGATCATGAGTACTGTCCTGCATGAGGATCCCTATCTGGAGAGCTGGCGCTGGATGAGTCGTCAGATTCGTTGTGGACTTGATCCCAATGAACCTCGCCTGATCGAGCATTACCTCAATGAAGGTCGATACTTGGCGTGTTGTACCGCGACCCACCCGTGGACGATCGCCGAAACGGCATTTCGCCTGCTGATCGATACCGCCACTGATATCGCATTGCCCTGGCACTGGCGCTCAATGTGCCTGGACCAAGCCTGGCGACCGCTGCGCGACCTGGAAAAACTCTCCCACTGTGCCTGCCGCCTCAAGCGCTGGCAGACCTTTGCCTGGCAATTGGCGACCTGCGAATTGCTGCCGTCTATTTCTCATTCCGACCTAGTGCAAGGATCTAATGATGAGTAACACCCGTATCGAACGCGACAGCATGGGCGAACTGCAAGTCCCCGCCGAGGCCCTGTACGGCGCACAAACCCAGCGCGCGGTGAATAACTTTCCGATCAGCCACCAACGCATGCCGGCACAATTCGTTCGTGCGCTGATCCTGGCCAAGATCGCGGCCGCGAAGGTCAACGTCGACCTCAAGCAGATCAGCGAAGGGCAGGGCAAGGCCATTGTCGACGCCGCCCAAGGCTTGCTGGAAGGGGACTTCATGCAGCACTTCCCTGTGGATATCTTCCAGACCGGTTCCGGCACCAGCTCCAACATGAACGCCAACGAAGTCATTGCGACCCTGGCCAGCCGTCTGCTGGGCGAGGTGGTCAACCCCAACGATCATGTGAACTGTGGCCAAAGCAGCAACGACATCATCCCCACCACCATTCACGTCAGCGCGGCGTTGGTGCTGCATGAGCAAACCCTGCCGGGCCTGCTGCACCTGGTACAGGTCATCGAGCAGAAGGCCACACAAGTGCACCCGTTCATCAAGACTGGCCGCACCCATCTGATGGACGCCATGCCCGTGCGCATGAGTCAGGTGCTTGACGGTTGGGCGCAGCAGCTCAAGGCCAATATCGGCCACCTGCAGGACCTGCTGCCAAGTCTGCAGGCGCTGGCGCAGGGAGGGACGGCAGTGGGCACCGGGATCAACGCTCACCCGGAGTTTGCTGCACGTTTCAGCCAGCGACTGAGCCAATTGACCCAGGTGCAGTTCACGCCTGGCAAGAACCTGTTTGCGCTGATCGGCTCTCAGGACACCGCGGTTGCCGTCTCCGGCCAATTGAAAGCCACCGCCGTATCGTTGATGAAAATTGCCAACGACCTGCGCTGGATGAACTCCGGCCCACTGGCCGGCCTCGGCGAAATCGAACTGGAAGGCTTGCAGCCTGGTTCCTCAATCATGCCCGGCAAGGTCAACCCGGTGATCCCGGAGGCCACGGCGATGGTTGCCGCGCAAGTCATCGGCAATGACACCGTCATCACGGTTGCCGGCCAATCCGGCAACTTCGAGCTGAACGTGATGCTGCCGATCATTGCCCAGAATCTACTCAGCAGCCTGGAGCTCCTGGCCAACGCCAGCCGCCTGCTGGCGGACAAGGCGATCGCCAGCTTCAAGGTCAACGAAGCCAAGCTCAAGGAAGCGCTGTCGCGCAATCCGATCCTGGTGACTGCACTCAACCCGATCATTGGTTACCAAAAGGCTGCTGAAATCGCCAAGAAGGCCTATCAGCAAGGCCTTCCGGTGATTGATGTGGCCCTTGAGCACACCGACTTGCCCCGTAGCCAACTGGAAGTCCTGTTGGATCCGGAAAAACTCACGGCCGGCGGCGTGTAATCACCGACCCTGCTTTGGAGGCTCACCATGGAGCACTGGAAACGCACGATCGAACGGGCCAATCGCTGCTTTATGCAGGGCGAATTGGTTGACGCTCGCGAGGCCTATCTGCAAGCCCTGGCCCTGGCCCAAGTGCTGTTCGAGCGCTGGGCGAACGCCGACGAAGCAGTAGCGGCTTGCGTCATTTCCCATCACAACCTGGCGGACTTGCACCTGCGCCTGAATCAGCCCGAGGAAAGCGCCGAATACCTCTGTGCTATTCACCAGCGCTTGCTGCAGGCCATGCAGGACGTGCGTTTGAGCCCGCAACTGCGCGAAGCGGCCTTGCGCCAGAGCAGCAAGACTTATGTCGAATTGTTGAATTTTATCAGTGATCACGGTGAGTACCCGCGCACCCATCGCTTACTGGGCGGTACTGCCGTGCAGCCGACCACGTCTCAATACGGAGCACATTGATATGAGCTACACCTTGCCTGCCTTGCCCTATGCCTACGATGCCCTGGAACCGCATATCGATGCGCAAACCATGGAGATTCACTACACCAAGCACCACCAGACCTACATCAATAACCTCAATGCTGCGGTCGAGGGCACCGAATTTGCGGGCTGGCCGGTGGAGAAACTGGTGTCCAGCGTGCAGCAACTGCCGGAAAAACTGCGTGTGGCCGTAATCAACCAAGGCGGCGGCCACGCCAACCACTCACTGTTCTGGGCGGTGATGTCGCCTAAAGGTGGTGGCAAGCCCGATGGCGCGCTGGGAAAAGCCATTGAAGAGCAACTCGGTGGTTTCGACAGTTTCAAGGAAGCCTTCACCAAAGCCGCCTTGACCCGTTTCGGCAGCGGCTGGGCCTGGCTGAGCGTCACCCCGCGAAAGACTCTGATAGTGGAAAGCAGCGGCAACCAGGACAGCCCACTAATGAATGGCAATACGCCGATCCTCGGCCTGGACGTCTGGGAGCATGCTTATTACCTGCGGTACCAGAACCGTCGGCCTGAATACATCAATGCCTTCTACAGTGTCATTAACTGGCCGGAAGTTGCTGCACGCTATCAGGCCGCGCTGGCCTGACAGTCACCTCGATAACAAGATCTAAGGCCGACTATGGGCACTGAAACACTGGCGATCAGTAGCGTGCGAATGTTTCGTTATGCGTTTGGCTCGCTGCTGCTATTGGCAGGTACTGCATTGCTGGTGGCCCACGGGCTGGCCTGGCTGGATCTGGAGCCGCGCATCCTGCGCGCCTTGCAAGGCGGGGCGATTTGCGCGCTTGGCACGGCGCTGGGGGCGGTTCCGGTATTGGTGATTCGTCGGATGCCGGTGGCGTTGAGCGATACCTTGTTGGGCTTCGGTGCCGGCGTGATGCTGGCGGCGACTGCCTTTTCGCTGGTCGTACCTGGTATTGCTGCTGCCGAAGCCCTTGGCCTTTCGCCCTGGGGGGCAGGTGGGCTGATCAGCTTCGGCATCATGCTGGGGGCATTCGGTTTGTATCTGGTGGACCGCAAAGTCTCCGGCGCCAGCCCGGAGATGTTGGTGGGCACGCCGGATAAACCGGTGATTCCACCGCGCATCTGGCTGTTTGTGTTTGCCATCATCGCCCACAACATCCCCGAAGGCATGGCCGTTGGCGTTTCAGCCGGCGGCGGCATGCCGGATGCCGACAGCCTGGCCATGGGCATTGCCTTGCAGGATGTGCCGGAAGGGTTGGTGATTGCGTTGGTATTGGCCGGGGCGGGGATGTCGCGGGTCAAGGCCTTCCTGATCGGTGCGGCGTCAGGCTTGGTAGAGCCAGTGTTCGCCGTGCTTTGCGCCTGGCTGGTGACCCTGGCCGAGGTGCTGTTGCCGCTTGGCCTGGCGTTGGCTGCCGGGGCGATGCTGCTGGTGGTGACTCATGAAGTGATCCCCGAATCGCGGCGTAATGGTCACGAAAAGCTTGCCAGCCTAGGGCTATGTAGCGGTTTTTGCTTGATGATGGTGATGGATACCGCCTTGGGGTGAAGCCCCTGGCTTCACGCCCGCCTCAGCGGATGGTTTTACTCACCCTCATCAAAGAAGTTGTTGATCAGCTTCACCAGGGCGTCCATTGCTTCCTGCTCTTGCTCGCCCTCGGTGCTCAAATGAATCTTGGTGCCCTTGCCGGCTGCCAACATCATCATCGCCATGATGCTTTTGCCATCGACCATGCTCTCCAGTGTGCGCCCGGCGCGGATCTGGCAAGGGAACTGCCCGGCAACGCCGACAAACTTGGCAGAGGCTCGGGCATGCAGGCCCAGCTTGTTGATGATTTCAATTTCCAGAGCGGGCATCGCGCAGGTGTTCCTTTCAGCTGAGGTCGCGGTGGCGGACCTGGACATTCTTGAGGGTTTTTTGCAGCACCTGGCCCAGGCGTTCGGTCAGGTAGACGGAGCGATGGTGGCCGCCGGTGCAGCCGATGGCAATGGTGACATAGGCTCGGTTGCTCGCGGCAAAGCGCGGCAACCATTTGAGCAGGTAGCTGGAGATGTCCTGGAACATCTCCTCCACATCCGGTTGCGCGGCCAGGTAATCGGCCACTGGCTGATCCAGCCCCGACTGGTCACGCAGCTCTGGTTTCCAGTAGGGGTTGGGCAAGCAGCGCACATCGAAGACCAGGTCGGCATCCACCGGCATGCCACGCTTGAAGCCAAAGGACTCGACCAGAAATGCCGTGCCCGGCTCCGGCTGGTTCAGCAGGCGTAGCTTGATGGCATCGCGCAACTGGTACAGGTTGAGGCTGGTGGTGTTGATCTTGAGGTCGGCGAGGTCAATGATCGGCCCCAGCAACTTGGTTTCGTCCTCGATGGCTTCGGCCAGGGAACGATGGGGGCTGCTGAGAGGGTGGCGTCGACGGGTCTCGGAGAAGCGCTTGAGCAGGGTTTCTTCGTCGGCGTCCAGATACAGCACATCGCAATGAATGTGCTTGGCGCGCACCTCTTCGAGCAATTCCGGGAAGCGCGTAAGGTGGCTGGGCAGGTTGCGGGCATCAATCGAAACGGCGACCAGGGGCTGCGCCAATTCGGTGTGGATCAGGGCGCGTTCCGCCAACTCCGGCAGCAGCCCGGCGGGCAGGTTGTCGATGCAATAGAAACCGTTGTCCTCAAGAACGTTGAGGGCGGTACTTTTACCCGAGCCAGAGCGGCCGCTGACGATGATCAAACGCATGATTACTGCCCGTTTTGCTCATCCAGGACAACTTGGTACAGTGCCTCGTTGCTGCTGGCACTGCGCAGTTTGTCGCGTACGTCCTTGCGGTCGAGCATGCTTGCGATCTGCCGAAGCAGTTCCAGGTGCGCATCGGTGGCGGCCTGTGGGACCAGCAGAACAAACAGCAGGTCTACCGGGGCACCGTCGATCGCGTCGAAATCGATAGGCGCGTCCAAGTGCAGCAGGGCGCTGACAGGTGTGTCGCAGCCTTTGAGGCGGCAGTGAGGAATGGCGATGCCGTTGCCAAAACCGGTGGAACCGAGTTTTTCACGGGCAATCAGAGCCTCAAAGACATCTTGCATCTCCAGATCAGGCACTTCTCGGCTGATCAGGTTGGCAATTTGTTCGAGGGCTTTCTTCTTGCTGCCGCCCGGCGCGTTCACGAGGGAACGGCCGGGGGTCAGGATGGTTTCAAGTCGGATCATGGGTGGGGAGTGTTAGCGGCCGGTGCCCTGAAGGAGGCTCAACTGCTTTTCCTTATGCTTTTTGATTTGGCGATCCAGTTTGTCGGTCAGGTCGTCAATGGCGGCATACATATCAGTATGCTCGGCATTGGCGACGACTTCTCCGCCGGGTATACGCAAGGTGGCTTCAATTTTCTGCTTCAGCTTTTCGACAGTCATAATGACTTGCACGTTGGTGATCTTGTCGAAATGCCCCTCAATTCTTTTGAGTTTTTCGCCGATATAGGCGCGCAGCGGTTCGGTCACTTCCAGTTGGTGTCCACTGATGTTGACTTGCATACAGCTTCTCCTTCGTTGCCAGTGCATAAAGCGGCGGGTAGGAATACCCGCCACTGGAACGCTGTGGCCCGCCCGTCACATCAAACGCTTACGCTCGCTGGAAGGCGCGATCCCAAGGGACTCGCGGTACTTGGCGACGGTTCGACGGGCGACCTGAATGCCTTGTGCCTCCAGTAAACCAGCGATCTTGCTGTCACTCAACGGCTTTTTCTGATTTTCCGCCGCAACCAGTTTTTTGATGATCGCGCGGATCGCCGTGGACGAGCATTCGCCGCCTTCGGAGGTGCTGACATGGCTGGAGAAAAAGTATTTCAGCTCATATATGCCCCGTGGGGTATGCATGAATTTTTGCGTGGTCACCCGGGAAATCGTTGACTCATGCATGCCAACCGCTTCGGCGATGTCATGCAGCACCAGAGGCTTCATCGCTTCGTCGCCGTATTCCAGGAAGCCACGCTGGTGCTCGACGATCTGGGTGGCGACTTTCATCAGGGTTTCGTTGCGGCTTTGCAGGCTCTTGATGAACCAGCGCGCTTCCTGCAACTGGTTGCGCATGAAGGTGTTGTCGGCGCTGGTGTCGGCGCGACGCACAAAACCGGCATATTGCGGATTGACCCGCAGGCGCGGTACCGACTCCTGGTTCAGTTCCACCAGCCAGCGCTCGTTGTCCTTGCGTACGATCACGTCGGGGACGACGTATTCGGCTTCGCTGGACTCGATCTGCGAGCCCGGGCGAGGGTTGAGGCTCTGTACCAGCTCGATCACCTGGCGCAGGTCGTCTTCCTTGAGCTTCATACGGCGCATCAACTGGCTGTAGTCGCGGCTGCCCAGCAGGTCGATGTAGTCCGTGACCAGGCGTTGGGCTTCGGCAAGCCAAGGCGTCTTGGCAGGCAGTTGACGCAGTTGCAGCAGCAGGCACTCGCTGAGGGTGCGCGCGCCAATGCCGGCGGGCTCGAATTGCTGGATGCGGTGCAGGACGGCTTCGATCTCGTCCAGTTCGATATCCAGTTCCGGATCGAAGGCTTCAAGAATCTCGTCGAGCGTTTCGTCCAGGTAACCCTGGTTGTTGATGCAGTCGATCAGGGTCACGGCGATCAGGCGATCGGTGTCGGACATCGGCGCGAGGTTCAATTGCCACAACAGGTGGCTCTGCAGGCTCTCGCCGGCGGACGTGCGGGTGGTGAAGTCCCACTCGTCATCATCGTTGCTGGGCAGGCTGCTGGCGCTGGTCTGGTAGACGTCTTCCCAGGCGGTGTCCACGGGCAGCTCGTTGGGTATGCGTTCGTTCCAGTCGCCTTCCTCGAGGTTATCCACCGTCGGGGCGGTTTCCTGGTAGGAGGGTTCCTGCACATCGGGGTTGGGTTTTTGCTCGATGTTGTCGGCCAGCGGGTCTGCATTGTCGAAGTCGTCGCCTTCTTCCTGGCGTTCGAGCATCGGATTGGACTCCAGGGCCTCCTGGATTTCCTGTTGCAGGTCCAGGGTCGACAATTGGAGCAGGCGGATGGCCTGTTGCAGCTGCGGTGTCATCGTCAGCTGCTGGCCCATTCTCAGGACTAGCGATGGTTTCATGGCAGGGGCTTAACACCTTATTCGCCGGCGCAATGCGCCATCCACGACAGGGCGCGTGAGCGCCAAACATAAGCAAATTATATGCCTGATATCGGGGGCTTTGCCTAGAGCGCGGTAACAATAAAAATCCGGAGGTTTTTATTGACTCCCGCGCACCGTGGCCAACGGCCGTGACGCCAGGCTGCTTACAGGCGGAACTCGTGGCCCAGGTACACTTCCTTGACCAGTTCGTTGGCCAGGATAGTGGCGGAGTCACCTTCGGCAATCAGCTGGCCATCGTTGACGATGTAAGCTGTTTCGCAGATATCCAGGGTCTCACGGACGTTGTGGTCGGTGATCAGTACACCGATGCCCTTGGCCTTGAGGTGATGGATGATCTGCTTGATGTCACCCACCGAGATGGGGTCCACGCCGGCAAACGGTTCGTCCAGCAGGATGAATTTCGGCGCGGTCGCCAGGGCGCGGGCAATTTCAACGCGACGACGCTCACCACCGGACAGGCTCATGCCGAGATTGTCGCGAATGTGGTTGATGTGGAATTCCTGCAGCAGGCTTTCCAGCTCTTTGCGGCGGCCGTCGCGGTCGAGTTCCTTGCGGGTCTCGAGGATGGCCATGATGTTGTCGGCCACCGAGAGTTTGCGGAAGATCGACGCTTCCTGGGGAAGATACCCAATACCTGCGCGTGCACGGCCATGCATCGGCTGGTGGCTGACGTCCAGGTCATCGATCAGTACGCGACCTTGGTCCGCCTGCACCAGGCCGACGATCATATAGAAGCAGGTGGTCTTGCCGGCGCCGTTGGGGCCGAGCAGGCCGACGATCTGGCCGCTGTCGATCGACAGGCTGACGTCGCGCACGACCTGACGGCTTTTATAGGCCTTGGCCAGATGCTGGGCTTTCAGGGTTGCCATTACTCGGCCTTCTTCTTCGGCTGGATAACCATGTCGATACGTGGGCGTGGCGCAGTGACCTTGCTGCCGTTGGCCCGGCCGGCATTGGCGACCTGCTTCACGGTGTCATAGGTGATCTTCTCGCCTTCGGTGGAGTTGCCATCGGGGCTGAGCACCTTGGCCTGGTCGATCAGGACGATGCGGTTTTGCTGGGCGTGATACTGGATGGTCTTGCCGTAGCCCTTCATCGGGGCGGTATCGGTAGCGGCCTGCTTCTGTTCGAAGTAGGCCAGGTTGCCCACCGAAGTCACGACGTCGATGTCGCCAGCGGGGGTGCGAGTCAGTGTCACCGTGTTACCGGTGATTTTCATCGAGCCCTGGGTAATGATCACGCCGCCTGTATAAGTGGCGACGCCTTGCTTGTCATCCAGTTGCGCATCGTCAGCTGAGATGTGGATCGGTTGCTGGCTATCGTTCGGCAGAGCCCAGGCGCTCACGCTTCCCAGTGCTGCGCCCAGACCGAGCAAAATAGGGAGGGTTTTAACGAGCCTCATACTGTCCTCTTACGTTCGATAGCAGGTGTATCCTGCTTTCTTTCAAATACGCTTTCATTCCCTTGCCAGTCGATACACCGCCAGCGCCATCGATTCTAACGTCTTGCTCGGTCTGCGCATATTGCTTCTGTGGGAATACGGTCATGCGTGTGGTGGTAATAATGGTGTCGCGGTTCTGTGCGTCAGTACGTGCGACGCGCACTGAATCGATCAGTTCCACCTGGGTCCCGTCCGGGTTGACCTCGCCGCGCTTGCTGGTGACGTGCCATGGGAACTCGGTGCCGCGGTACAGGTTCATGTCCGGATTGGTCAGCAGGGTGACCTCGGAGGCCTTCAGGTGCTCGACCTTGTCCGACGTCATTTCATATTGCACCTTGCCATCGGGCAGGAACTGCACGCTATAGGCATTGGTTGCGTAATAGTCGATAGCCCCTTCATCAACCTGCGCAACAGGCTGGTCGAGAAAGCGCTCCGGGCTGATATTCCAGTAGCCCACCGCCAGGAACAGCGCGGCGATGCCTGCGAATAGCAGGAAGTTGCGAATCTTTTTACTCAGCATAAAACGCTCTATAGGTAGGCGGCATGGGCCGCTTCGAGGCGGCCTTGGGCCCGCAGGATCAACTCGCAGAACTCACGGGCGGCGCCTTCGCCGCCACGGGCCGTGGTGATGCCGTGGGCATGCTCGCGAACAAACGCCGCCGCATTGGCGACGGCCATGCCCAGGCCCACGCGGCGGATCACCGGCAAGTCGGGCAGGTCGTCGCCCAGATAGGCGACCTGCTCATAGCTTAGGTGGAGTTGGCCAAGAAGCTCGTCCAGTACCACCAGTTTATCCTCACGGCCCTGATACAGGTGAGGAATCCCCAGGTTTTGTGCGCGGCGTTCCACAACCGGCGTTTTTCGGCCGCTAATAATGGCAGTTTGCACTCCCGCTGCCATCAACATCTTGATGCCCTGGCCATCGAGGGTGTTGAACGTCTTGAATTCGCTGCCGTCTTCGAGGAAGTTCAGGCGGCCATCGGTCAGCACGCCGTCAACGTCGAAAATCGCCAGCTTGATGTGCTTGCCGCGTTGCAATAGGTCGCTGGTCATTTACATCACTCCTGCACGCAGCAAGTCGTGCATGTTCAGGGCGCCAATCGGGCGGTCATCGTTATTGACGACCACCAGCGCGCCGATCTTGTGGTCTTCCATGATCTTCAGCGCTTCGGCTGCAAGCATCTCGGGGCGTGCGGTCTTGCCATGGGGGGTCATCACCGCGTCGATGGTGGCGGTGTGGATGTCGATGGTGCGGTCCAGCGTGCGGCGCAAGTCGCCGTCGGTGAACACTCCGGCCAGGCGCCCGTCGGCTTCGAGGATCACGGTCATGCCCAGGCCTTTGCGGGTCATTTCCATCAGCGCATCCTTGAGCAGCGTGCCCCGTTGGACATGGGGTAGCTCATCGCCGGAGTGCATGACGTTTTCCACTTTCAGCAGCAGGCGACGGCCCAAGGCACCCCCTGGGTGGGAAAACGCGAAATCTTCAGCGGTAAAGCCACGGGCTTCCAGTAACGCCACGGCCAGCGCATCGCCCATGACCAGGGCGGCGGTGGTGGAAGACGTGGGGGCCAGGTTCAGGGGGCATGCCTCGTGGGTCACGTGAACGTTCAGGTTCACTTCGGCTGCCTTGGCCAGCGTCGATTCCGGGTTGCCGGTGATGCTGATCATCTTGATGCCCAGGCGCTTGATCAGCGGCAGCAGGGTCACGATTTCGTTGGTGGTGCCGGAATTGGACAGTGCCAGGATGATGTCATCCTTGGTGATCATGCCCATGTCACCATGGCTGGCTTCGGCCGGATGCACGAAGAAAGCGGTGGTTCCGGTGCTCGCCAGTGTCGCGGCGATCTTGTTGCCGACGTGGCCGGACTTGCCCATGCCTACCACGACAACGCGGCCCTTGCTGGCCAGAATCATCTCGCAGGCGCGTACGAAATCTGCATCGATATGGGCCAGTAAGCCTTCTACGGCTTCAAGCTCAAGGCGAATGGTGCGTTGTGCGGATTGGATAAGATCGCTGGATTGGCTCATGTCTGAAATCGTATAGCCTGACGAAAAGTCGGCGATTATAACGGTAATGAGCAATTCCCTCACGCAAGTTCGTCAGGCTTTATTCTGCGGGTGGCATGAGATTCCCTCTCAGTAACATAGCCAGCAACGTTTTTTCCCTGTCCCCAATCTGAACAAGCGCTTTTCCGGCCTTGGGCGCGTTGTACCAGCAGTGATATAGTTCGCCGCCAGTTCGGTTCACCCAGCCCATACGTCTATCTATATCGCGCAATCGTGCAAACGTTTGTCGCCAATACGGTGTCTGAGTGAGAAGCTGCATCCCAAGGAGTTTAGATGAGTGCCGATAACGCCTACGCGGTCGAGCTGAAGGGCCTTACCTTCAAGCGCGGGACGCGCAGCATCTTCAATAACGTCGATATTCGCATTCCCCGTGGCAAGGTCACGGGCATCATGGGGCCTTCCGGTTGCGGCAAGACCACCCTGTTGCGGCTGATGGGCATGCAACTGCGCCCCAATGCCGGCGAAGTGTGGGTCAATGGCCAGAACCTGCCGACGCTGTCGCGTAGCGAGCTGTTTGACGCACGCAAGCACATGGGTGTGCTGTTCCAGAGTGGTGCGCTGTTCACTGACCTGGATGTTTTCGAGAACGTGGCGTTTCCGCTGCGAGTGCATACCCAGCTGTCCGATGAAATGATTCGTGACATCGTGTTGCTGAAACTGCAGGCCGTGGGCCTCCGCGGTGCCATCGACCTGATGCCTGACGAGTTGTCCGGTGGCATGAAACGTCGTGTCGCCCTGGCGCGCGCCATCGCCCTTGACCCGCAGATCCTCATGTACGACGAGCCCTTCGTTGGCCAGGACCCGATCGCCATGGGCGTGCTGGTACGCCTGATCCGCCTGCTCAACGATGCGCTGGGGATCACCAGTATCGTGGTGTCCCACGACCTTGCAGAAACCGCGAGCATTGCCGACTACCTGTATGTCGTCGGCGATGGTCAGGTGCTGGGGCAGGGCACGCCTGAAGAGCTGATGAACGCTGACAACCCGCGTATCCGCCAATTCATGACCGGCGATCCTGATGGCCCGGTGCCTTTTCATTTTCCGGCAGCGGACTACCGCGCAGATCTTCTGGGGAAGCGCTGATGCGCAAGACATCACTTATCGAAAGGGTTCGCCTTTTCGGGCGCTCCGGCATCGACATCATCGAAGTGCTGGGGCGTTCGACCATTTTCCTGTTCCACGCCTTGCTGGGCCGCGGTGGCATCGGCGGCGGCTTTGGCTTGCTGATCAAGCAACTGCACTCCGTCGGCGTGATGTCCCTGGTGATCATCGTGGTCTCCGGGGTCTTTATCGGCATGGTGCTTGCGTTGCAGGGCTTCAACATCCTATCCAGCTACGGCTCGGAGCAGGCGGTCGGGCAGATGGTCGCCCTGACGCTGCTGCGCGAGCTGGGGCCGGTGGTGACTGCCTTGCTGTTCGCCGGGCGCGCCGGTTCCGCGCTGACCGCTGAAATCGGCAACATGAAGTCCACCGAGCAGTTGTCCAGCCTGGAAATGATCGGCGTGGACCCGCTCAAGTACATTGTTGCCCCGCGCCTGTGGGCCGGCTTCATTTCCCTGCCGCTGCTGGCGATGATTTTCAGTGTGGTGGGTATCTGGGGCGGTTCGTGGGTGGCGGTGGATTGGCTGGGGGTCTACGAAGGCTCCTACTGGGCCAATATGCAAAACAGCGTGACCTTCAGCGGCGACGTGCTCAACGGCATCATAAAGAGCATCGTCTTCGCCTTTGTCGTGACCTGGATCGCCGTATTCCAAGGCTATGACTGTGAGCCCACTTCAGAAGGGATCAGTCGTGCCACCACCAAGACCGTTGTGTACGCCTCGCTGGCGGTACTGGGCCTTGACTTCATTTTGACCGCCTTGATGTTTGGAGATTTCTGATGCAAAACCGCACTGTGGAAATCGGTGTCGGCCTTTTCTTGCTGGCTGGCATCCTGGCTTTACTGTTGCTCGCCCTGCGAGTCAGTGGCCTTTCGGCCAGCCCTACCGCCGATACTTATAAACTTTACGCGTACTTCGACAATATCGCCGGTTTGACTGTCAGAGCTAAGGTGACCATGGCCGGTGTGACTATCGGCAAGGTCACGGCAATCGATCTGGACCGCGACAGCTTCACCGGGCGAGTGACCATGCAACTGGACAAGAAGGTCGATAATCTGCCGACTGACTCCACTGCATCTATCCTCACTGCGGGTCTGCTGGGCGAGAAGTACATCGGTATCAGCGTGGGCGGGGAAACAGCCCTGCTCAAGGATGGCTCGACCATCCACGACACGCAGTCGTCGCTGGTACTTGAGGACCTGATCGGTAAATTCCTGCTCAATACGGTCAATAAAGACGCCAAATGAGGAACCTGTTCATGATCTCTACCTTGCGACGTGGCCTGCTGGTACTGCTTGCGGCGCTGCCGCTGATGGCTAACGCGGCAGGTTCTGCGCACGAACTGGTGCAGGACACCACCAGCAAAATGCTGGCTGACCTGACTGCCAATAAAGAGCAGTACAAGCAAGACCCGAGTAAGTTCTACGACGCGCTCAATACCATTGTCGGCCCTGTCGTCGATGCCGAAGGCATTTCGCGCAGCATCATGACGGTCAAGTACTCGCGCAAGGCCACACCTGCGCAGATGCAGACGTTCCAGGAAAACTTCAAGAAGGGTCTGTTCCAGTTCTATGGCAACGCCCTGCTGGAGTACAACAACCAGGGGATCACTGTCGATCCGGCCAAGGATGAGTCGGGTGACCGCACCAGCGTTGGCATGACCGTCAAAGGCAGCAACGGTGCGATCTACCCTGTGCAGTACACGCTGGAGAAGGTTAACGGTGAGTGGAAACTGCGCAACGTGATCATCAACGGTATCAACATTGGCAAGCTGTTCCGCGACCAGTTCGCTGACGCGATGCAGCGCAATGGCAACGACCTGGACAAGACCATCAATGGTTGGGCCGGTGAAGTGGCCAAGGCCAAGGAAGAAACCGATAAAGCAGCCGGGAAACCCGCGCAATGACCGAGTCGGCTGTTCGTATCGGCGAAGCCGGCGAGCTGTTCCTCAGCGGCGTGCTGGATTATCGCTCCGGGCCTGACCTGCGCAAGCAGGGCCAGGCGCTGATCAACGCGAGCACCGCGCCTGCGCTGGTGCTGGACTGCTCGGCGGTAACCAAGTCCAGCAGCGTCGGTTTATCGCTGCTGCTGTGCTTTATACGTGATGCCGAGGCGGCGAAAAAAACGGTCAGTATCCGTGCGCTGCCCGACGACATGCGTGAAATTGCCGAAGTTTCCGGTCTGACCGAACTGTTGGCGCATCCTTAATAAAGAAGCCCCCCGTCAGAGTCCTGCTATGCGGGGTTCGCAGGCGCGGGGCTTTTTTGTATGATGTGCGACCCGTGCGCACTGGGCGCCGATAGAGGTTGAGCATGCAGGCCCTAGAAGTTAAGAGCTTCCTTGAAGGAAAGCTGCCGGAAACGAAAGTAGAAGTTGAAGGCGAAGGCTGCAACTTCCAGCTGAACGTGATTAGCGATGAACTGGCGGCACTCAGCCCGGTCAAGCGTCAGCAGCAGATCTATGCCCATTTGAACCCGTGGATCACCGATGGCAGCATCCACGCGGTCACTATGAAATTTTTCAGCCGCGCGGCCTGGGCCGAGCGCACCTGAGCCCCCAAGGCGTCGAGATTCTTATGGATAAATTGATTATTACCGGCGGTGCCCGCCTTGATGGCGAGATTCGCATTTCCGGTGCGAAAAACTCTGCCTTGCCGATCCTGGCCGCGACCCTGCTGTGCGATGGCCCCGTAACCGTAGCCAACCTGCCGCACCTGCACGACATCACCACCATGATCGAGCTGTTTGGTCGCATGGGTATTGAGCCGGTAATCGACGAGAAGCTGTCCGTCGAAATCGACCCGCGCACCATCAAGACCCTGATCGCCCCGTACGAACTGGTGAAAACCATGCGTGCGTCGATCCTGGTGCTGGGCCCGATGGTTGCCCGTTTCGGCGAAGCCGAAGTCGCATTGCCTGGCGGTTGCGCCATTGGCTCGCGTCCGGTGGACCTGCACATCCGTGGCCTTGAAGCCATGGGCGCAACCATCGACGTCGAGGGTGGCTACATCAAGGCCAAGGCGCCGGAAGGCGGCCTGCGTGGCGCCAACTTCTTCTTTGATACCGTCAGTGTGACCGGTACCGAGAACATCATGATGGCCGCTGCCCTGGCCAACGGTCGCAGTGTGCTGCAAAACGCCGCTCGCGAGCCTGAAGTGGTCGACCTGGCCAACTTCCTGATCGCCATGGGGGCCAACATCACCGGCGCCGGCACCGACACCATCACCATCGACGGTGTGAAGCGCCTGCACCCTGCCACCTACAAAGTGATGCCGGACCGCATCGAGACCGGTACCTACCTGGTTGCTGCTGCCGTCACCGGTGGTCGCGTCAAGGTCAAGGACACCGATCCGACCATCCTGGAAGCGGTCTTGGAGAAACTGCGCGAAGCCGGTGCCGAAATCACCACCGGTGAAGACTGGATCGAGCTGAACATGCACGGCAAGCGGCCAAAAGCCGTCAACGTGCGTACTGCTCCGTACCCGGCGTTCCCAACCGACATGCAGGCGCAGTTCATCTCCTTGAACGCGATTGCCGAAGGCACGGGTGCAGTGATCGAGACCATCTTCGAAAACCGCTTCATGCACGTGTACGAACTGCACCGCATGGGCGCGAAGATCCAGGTCGAAGGCAACACGGCCATCGTTACCGGCACCGAGAAGCTCAAGGGCGCGCCAGTCATGGCCACCGACCTGCGCGCTTCGGCCAGCCTGGTGATCTCGGCGCTGATCGCCGAAGGAGACACCCTGATCGACCGCATCTACCACATCGACCGTGGTTACGAATGCATCGAAGAAAAACTGCAGATGCTCGGCGCGAAAATCCGCCGCGTACCGGGCTAGTCCCAGTAGCTGCGAAAACATCCACTGTGGCGAGCCCGCTCGCCACAGTAAGATGTTTTGCGGTTAACTGAGTTTGTCCCTGCTGAATACGATTTCAAGTCGAGGCTGTCATGGCCTCGATCTGTGTCTGGCGCCGTTTGCGACCGGACAGCAATAGCCTGATGAAGGACTGACATTTCCCATGTTGACCATCGCACTGTCCAAGGGCCGCATCCTTGACGACACCTTGCCGCTTCTGGCTGAAGCGGGCATCGTGCCGACCGAGAATCCGGACAAGAGCCGCAAGCTGATCATCCCTACGACCCAGGATGACGTTCGCCTTTTGATCGTACGGGCTACCGACGTGCCGACGTACGTTGAGCATGGCGCGGCCGACCTCGGTGTCGCCGGTAAGGACGTGCTGATGGAATACGGCGGCCAGGGCCTTTACGAGCCGCTGGACCTGCGCATTGCCCTGTGCAAGCTGATGACCGCCGGCCGTGTCGGTGATGTCGAGCCTAAAGGTCGCCTGCGCGTGGCCACCAAGTTCGTCAACGTCGCCAAGCGCTACTACGCCGAACAAGGCCGTCAGGTCGACATCATCAAGCTCTACGGCTCGATGGAGCTGGCACCGCTGATTGGCCTGGCCGACAAGATCATCGACGTAGTCGACACCGGCAACACCTTGCGTGCCAACGGCCTGGAGCCCCAGGATTTCATTGCCGACATCAGCTCCCGGCTGATCGTCAACAAGGCTTCCATGAAAATGCAGCACGCCCGTATCCAGGCGTTGATCGACACCCTGCGCAAGGCAGTGGAGTCTCGACACCGCGGTTGACTCACCCGCGTAGCTTAAAAGCTGCGCCCGTCTATCCGCCTCATAGCCAGAATTCTCAGGTGCCCAAGCGGAGCGAACGGTAGTTTAGGGCGCCTGAGTTTTTGCCAATTCTATTGAGGCCCTCGCTATGACCACGTCCACTGCAATTGCCCGACTCAACGCTGCCGACCCGGATTTCGCCCATCATCTGGATCATCTGCTGAGCTGGGAAAGCGTGTCCGACGACTCGGTCAACCAGCGGGTGCTCGACATCATCAAGGCCGTGCGCGAGCGCGGTGATGCAGCGCTGGTGGATTTCACCCGCCAGTTCGATGGCCTGGACGTCAAGTCCATGGCTGACCTGATCCTGCCTCGCGAACGCCTGGAGCTGGCCCTGACGCGCATCACCGCGCCGCAGCGCGAAGCCCTCGAAGTCGCTGCGACCCGAGTGCGCAGCTACCACGAAAAACAGAAGCAGGACTCCTGGAGCTACACCGAAGCCGATGGCACCGTGCTGGGCCAGAAGGTCACGCCACTGGACCGCGCCGGTTTGTACGTGCCAGGCGGTAAAGCCTCGTACCCGTCGTCGGTGCTGATGAACGCGATCCCGGCCAAGGTGGCGGGCGTGACCGAAGTGGTCATGGTGGTGCCGACCCCGCGTGGTGAAATCAACGAGCTGGTACTGGCAGCGGCTTGCATCGCCGGCGTCGACCGCGTGTTCACCATCGGCGGCGCCCAGGCTGTCGCGGCCCTGGCCTATGGCACCGAAAGCGTACCGAAGGTCGACAAAGTGGTCGGCCCCGGCAACATCTACGTCGCCACCGCCAAGCGCCATGTGTTTGGCCAGGTCGGTATCGACATGATCGCCGGGCCTTCGGAAATCCTCGTGGTGTGTGACGGCCAGACTGACCCGGACTGGATCGCCATGGACCTGTTCTCCCAGGCTGAGCACGACGAAGATGCCCAGGCGATCCTGGTCAGTCCCGATGCCGAGTTCCTCGACAAGGTTGCGGCCAGCATCAATAAGCTGCTGCCGACCATGGACCGCGCCGACATTATCGAGAAGTCGATCAATGGCCGTGGTGCGCTGATCCTGGTGCGTGACATGGAGCAGGCCATCGAAGTGGCCAACCGTATCGCACCGGAACACCTGGAGCTGTCCGTGGCCGACCCACAAGCCTGGCTGCCGTCGATTCGCCATGCGGGTGCGATCTTCATGGGCCGCCACACCAGCGAAGCCCTGGGTGACTACTGCGCGGGTCCCAACCACGTATTGCCGACCTCCGGCACCGCGCGCTTCTCGTCGCCGCTGGGGGTGTATGACTTCCAGAAGCGTTCGTCGATCATCTTCTGCTCGCCACAAGGTGCTTCCGAGTTGGGCAAGACCGCTTCGGTGCTGGCCCGTGGTGAATCCCTGAGCGCCCACGCCCGCAGCGCTGAATACCGCATCCTTGACGACAAGAAAGGTAATTGAGATGAGCAAATTCTGGAGCCCCTTCGTCAAGGACCTCGTGCCTTACGTACCCGGTGAGCAGCCGAAGCTGACCAAGCTGGTCAAGCTCAACACCAATGAAAACCCCTATGGCCCATCGCCCAAGGCGCTGGCGGCCATGCAGGCCGAGTTGAACGACAACCTGCGCCTGTACCCGGACCCCAACAGCGACCTGCTCAAGCAGGCCGTGGCCAAGTACTACGGGGTCGACGCCGGCAAAGTGTTCCTCGGCAACGGTTCCGATGAAGTCCTTGCGCACATCTTCCACGGCCTGTTCCAGCACGACTTGCCGCTGCTGTTCCCGGATATCAGCTACAGCTTCTATCCGGTGTACTGCGGCCTCTATGGCATCAAGTCCGACCCGGTGCCGCTGGATGAGCAGTTCCAGATTCGCGTTGCGGACTACGCCAAGCCCAACGGCGGGATCATCTTCCCCAACCCGAACGCGCCGACTGGCTGTGTGCTGGCGCTGGAGGCGGTGGAGCAGATCCTCAAGGCCAGCCCGGATTCGGTGGTGGTGGTTGATGAAGCCTATATCGACTTTGGTGGCGAAACGGCGATCAGCCTGGTCGACCGTTACCCGAATCTGCTGGTGACCCAGACCCTGTCCAAATCGCGCTCACTGGCCGGTTTGCGCGTGGGCCTGGCGGTGGGGCACCCGGACCTGATCGAGGCACTGGAGCGGGTCAAGAACAGCTTCAACTCCTACCCGCTCGATCGCCTGGCGATCGTTGGCGCGGCGGCGGCGTTCGAGGACCGTGAGTATTTCGAGAAGACTTGCCAGTTGGTGATCGACAGCCGTAACAAGCTAGTCGCGCAATTGGAAGGCAAAGGCTTTGAAGTATTGCCATCGGCTGCGAATTTCATCTTCGCCCGCCACCCTCAGCACGACGCAGCGGGCCTGGCGGCCAAGCTGCGTGAGCAAGGGGTTATCGTGCGGCACTTCAAGCAGGAGAGGATTGCCCAGTTCCTGCGGATCAGCATCGGTACGCCGGAACAGAACCAGGCGCTGATTGATGGCTTGGGTGAGCTCTAAGCCACACTGAAGATGTAAAAATGTGGGAGGGGGCTTGCCCCCGATAGCAGTGTGTCAGTCGCTACATGTGTGACTGATAC
>NZ_JBMDIS010000026.1:0-84911 GCF_057808775.1 Pseudomonas sp. FG86
GATGTTGGTCGTTACCTGACACCGGATCCGGTGAAGTTGGCGGGTGGGATCAATGGGTACCAGTATGTGCCCAATCCTACGGGGTGGGTGGATCCGCTAGGTTTGAGTACTTGTCCAGACGGAGATAAATGCAAGCCGAGCACCAGTGTTGAAGATCCAACAGCAAAAACACACGTTAATGAAGGCAGTCCACTCAGCCCCACAAGTTCAAACTCTCCACCTACACTGGGCTACCATAATGAAACCTTTGCCAATAAACCTGTAAAGCCGGAAGAAACCATTCAGAAATGGGATGAATTTCTGGGACCTGGCCCTCACACAAACACCAACCCACGAACTGGGAAGCCCGACCGCGACAGAATTGTTTCCAGCGACGCAAAAAGGAGTATTCGTTACGGGGCTCATGAAATGAACAGCAAGCCAAGCAAGCATCACTACCATGAGGAGACATGGACGTTCGAGATGAAAACCAACACCATGAACGTCGACAATACTGTTGTACGCGTTCCCCTGAAGAAGAAGTGAAATGAAGATAAAAGTAACTGATGTTTTTTCTGAAAAAGGCACTTTGAGAGTAAAATTCAACTCACCCTTTGGAAATGCCACGGCTTTATGGGGCGGAATCACGTTAAAAATTGGTGAAACTCTGGATGTAGAATTAGAACTGGATGAAATATTTTCATGGGGACAAAACATTATGTCCTCATCCGGCACAACACCAGAGATCACATCTGTAAACGGGGCTCATAAAATTATCGGCGAGCTTATCCAAGATGCAGACCAAAGTTGCGCAATACTAAAAATCGGCGAATCAATAACGCTGATTGAACTTGACAAACCAATCACCCAAAAGTCCAGATTTGTTGAAGTTATAGCAACTAACATTCTTCTTCACCCAACAAATGCCTGAGCATAAAATCGCCTACCCTATAGCCGCTCATTACGTGTACAAAACACGCCAACCACCGGATATATTTTACTTATGGGAACAAATAGGACTGCCAGAAAGGACTCAGAAAGGGGACACCCATTAGCCGGTCTCAAGTGAGCAGACAATGCTGAAGTGTCCATTCATGAATACTCCTTACACTCCTGATATCTCTCATATATTGGGAACTTTATTGATATACGACCTTGAGGAGACAGCTGGCAAATAACTATGGAAGTACAACCCCAACAATGAAAAAGACAGAGAGACAATTATAATTTCTTTTGTTTTGAAGAACCTTATGTATCTGTCATACAGACATCGCTTCGCATTGATGTCTACACTCAAGGATGCCCTAGACAAACCTGACTTTGAATTTTCAAAAGAATTCGAAAGTGATTACGACGAACACATAACTATGGCTTGGGACGAAACGGAAATCGCCGACCCTAGAGGCTTCTTCGCCGATATCTACCGGCTAGCCAATGAGGTATGGAAAGACGACCTGCAAAAAGCCAGCCTCGAAGACCAGTCAACGTGGTAACACCACCACTTTCCCTGACAGCCCAAAACGCTGTGGCGAGCGAGCTTGCTCGCGTTGGGCCGCGAAGCGGCCCCAGTCAGGGCGATGCGGTGTTTCAGGCAGTTCAGCGGTGTCGGTTTTAGGGCTGCTACGCAGCCCAACGCGAGCAAGCTCGCTCGCCACAGGGTTTGCACTGTTCTCAGATACCGGCCAACGCCAAGTCCATCGCGAAGTAGGTGAAGATCAAATCCGCACCCGCGCGTTTGATCGAGCCGAGGGTTTCACGCACCACCCGATCCTCATCAATCGCCCCCGCCTGGGCACCGAACTTGATCATCGCGTATTCGCCGCTGACCTGATACGCCGCCACCGGCAGGCGCGAGGCTTCGCGGATGTCGCGGATGATGTCGAGGTAGGCACCGGCCGGTTTGACCATCAGCGCGTCCGCGCCTTCCTGTTCGTCGAGCAGCGATTCGCGCACGGCTTCGCGGCGGTTCATGGGGTTCATCTGGTAGCTCTTGCGGTCGCCCTTGAGCGCGCTGCCACCGGCTTCGCGGAACGGGCCGTAGAGGGCCGAGGCGAATTTGGTGGAGTAGGCCATGATCGGGATATGGGTGAACCCGGCGTCATCCAGGGCGCGGCGAATCGCCTGGACCTGGCCGTCCATCGCCGCCGACGGTGCAATCACATCGGCTCCGGCGCGGGCGGCGGCAACGGCTTGCTTGCCCAGGTTGACCAGGGTCGCGTCGTTGTCGACGTGGGCACCGTGCATTACGCCGCAGTGGCCGTGGTCGGTGTATTCACAGAAGCAGGTGTCGGACATCACGATCATTTCCGGCACGGCGTCCTTGATGATCGAGGACATGCGCGAGACCAGCCCGCGTTCCTTCCAGGTGTCACTGCCACTGGCGTCCAGGTGGTGGGACACGCCAAAGGTCATCACCGACTTGATCCCGGCACGGGCATAGCGCTCGACCTCATGGGCCAGCTTCTTCTCGGGAATGCGCAACACCCCCGGCATGCTGGTGATCGGCACGAAGTCGTCGATTTCTTCTTCGACGAAAATCGGCAGCACCAGGTCGTTGAGGGTGAACTCGGTTTCCTGGAACAAACCGCGCAGCTCCGGGGAGCGGCGCAGGCGACGTGGGCGGGCTTGGGGAAACTGGCTGGTCATGGCTTTCCTGACTGAAGACTGAAAACTTTGGGGCGAAAGCTTATGCCCCTTGACCCCGGCAGCACAAATGCCCAGGGGCCAACAGTGTATTGCCAGGCCCGTAATAATTCATTGATCTAGAGCTGTAGACGCCCCTCGATGCACACCGCAACTGCGCCGCCGACCCAGATTTCATCGCCCTGGCGCTCGATGTGAATGCGCCCCGCACGCCCCATGGCCGTGCCCTGACTGACCACATAACGCGCTGGCGCCAGCCCCTCGCTCAGTAACCATTGCGCAATGCCAGCATTCAAGCTGCCGGTGGCCGGGTCTTCCTGGGCGCCATCGCCTGCGACAAAGGCACGCACTTCAAATTGCGCATCCACGTCGTCGTGGGCAGGGTTGCAAGGGGCGATGACACCCACGGCCAAACCGAGCAGTTGCGAATAGTCTGGCTGCAAGCCCAGCACTTGATTGCGATCGGCCAACATTATCGCCAGCCAATCGGCCCCGTTATCAACCCATTGGCTGCGCACAATCGCTTGCGGCTCCAGGCCCAAGGCCAGGCGCACGCGCTCGACCAACGGCGCTTCCACCGGGCCGTCGCGCAATAACGGCGGCGCAATAAACGCCAGTTCATCCCCTTGGCGGCGGACACGCACCAGGCCGATTTCACATTCCTGGATGATCTCCTCGCCCTTGGGGATACCTCCGGCCTGGAGCCACGCATGGCAACTGCCCAATGTGGGGTGCCCGGCGAATGGCAGCTCCTTCAAGGTAGTGAAAATTCGTACGCGGTAGTCGGCCCGTGGATTACGGGGTGTCAGCAAAAACGTGGTTTCACTGAGATTGGTCCATCGGGCAAAGTCGGCCATTTGCTGGTCGCTGAGGCTATCGGCGCCCAGCACCACTGCCAGAGGATTACCTTTGAGCGACTCGCGGCTAAATACGTCCAGTTGTTTGAAATCGAAAGTCGGCATGCTTCAGCTCGGAATACTCAGACCACGGATCACGGCTGGCCGGGCAACAAAACCGTCCAGCGCGCGCAGTACATTGGGGAAGTCGGCAATGCCGACCAGATCGCCCGCTTCATAGAAACCGATCAGGTTGCGAATCCACGGAAAAGTGGCGATGTCGGCGATGCTGTAGTCGTCGCCCATGATCCAGGTGCGCCCCAGCAAGCGTTTCTCCAGCACTGCCAACAAGCGACGGGACTCGGCGACGTAGCGGTCGCGCGGGCGTTTGTCTTCGTAGGCCTTACCGGCGAATTTGTTGAAGAACCCCACCTGGCCGAACATCGGACCGATGCCGGCCATCTGAAACATCAGCCACTGAAAGGTTTCGTAGCGGGTGGCCGGGTCTTCTGAGAGCAGTTGGCTGGTCTTTTCCGCCAGGTAAATCAAGATCGCGCCGGACTCGAACAGCGCCAACGGCTGGCCGCTGGGACCATTGGGGTCGATGATCGCGGGAATCTTGTTGTTGGGGTTCAGGGACATGAACTCGGGCGACAGCTGGTCCTGGGTGTCGAAACTGACCTTGTGCGCTTCGTAGGGCAGGCCCAGCTCTTCGAGCATGATCGAGACCTTGACTCCGTTAGGCGTGGGCAGCGAGTACAGCTGCAGGCGCTCAGGGTGCTGGGCGGGCCATTTGCTGTTGATCGGGAAGGCAGCAAGCGAATTCATCGGGAAACCCCAAGGCAGAAAGTCACCATGATAGCCACCCGCCTGCCGTCTTGCATAAGTCATCATTGCGCAACATTGGCGAGCTAATGTCCCGCACGGGCGAACCAAAGTGCCCAAGCGCACTCCTACAATGCGCCCGAACGGTAAATGGAGGCACCTGCTGTATTGACAGGGAACACACCGCAGGACGCTATCGGCGTGACTGGGGCCGGGCTTGTCCGCCTTAACCTGACGCACGAAGACTCGAACCTACAATGAAGATCAAGCCTCTGCGCCATGTACAACGACTGAAACGCTATGCATACGGCATGCTGCCGCTGCTGCTGGTCAGAGCGCCGCCATGGTCGCCGCCCTGGACGCTCGCGAAAGCCGCGCCCAACCGGTGGATGGCGTGCAAACCCTGGTTTTCCTGCGCCACGGCGAAAAACCCGCCGGCGGCCTGGGCCAGCTCAATTGCCAAGGCCTGAACCGTGCGATGAACCTGGCCACCGTATTGCCGGAAAAATTCGGCAAGGCTAACTTCGTGTTTGCTGCCAACCCCACGCGCAATATCGAAGAAGGCGAGAAAGATAACTCGTACAGCTACATTCGCCCCCTGATGACCATCAGCCCCAGCGCGATCAAGCTCGGCCTGCCGGTGAACATCAAGTTTTCGGCGAATGACACCAGCGCCCTCGCCGACGAACTGGTGGAAGACAAGTACCACAACGCCATCATCTACACTGCCTGGTCCCACGGTTACCTGCCGGAGTTGATCAACAAGGTGGCCAGTGAAGCGGTGGGCGAAAAGCACACCATCACCAATGACTGGTCCGGCAGCGACTACGACACGCTGTATGTGCTGACGCTGACCTGGCACAACGGCAAGGCCTCGTTGCTGAGCCGTAACTACAAGCAGGGGCTGAATAACGGCGAAGAAACTTGCCCGCAAGCGACCCAGGCCAGTGCCGATCTCTGACGCGCACCGTTTCGGCTTGAGCTTTGCGCACGCCGGCGCGCGGGTATGATCGAGGGCAGGGGCGTATGATGCTGCGCTCTTGACTCTCCTGCGGAACCTTTCCATGCCCAACCTCACCTCCACCCAGCCCAACCGAGGCTGGTCGTTCTGGTGGAAACCAGCGTTATTCCTGCTGGTGGCCTGCGTGGGCCTCTACTACGTGAAGTGGTCGCCTTATTACCTCAAGGCATTTGTGGCCGCTGATAACCACAGCATCGGTGCCTCGATTCTCAATGACCAGCAAAGCTCGCCGCTGGCGGCGGCGCTGGCCTATGCCCAGGTGTATTTCCTGGCGATCTGGAAAGCCGCTGTGTTGGCGGTGATCCTTGGTTCCTTGCTGCAAGTCCTGATCCCCCGCGATTGGCTGTTGCGCCTGTTCGGCCGCGCCGGGCTGGGTTCGACCTTGCGCGGCGGGCTGTTCGCCTTGCCGGGGATGATGTGCAGTTGCTGCGCGGCACCGGTTGCGGCGGGCATGCGCCGCCAGCGGGTGTCGGTGGGCGCCGCGCTGGCATTCTGGATCGCCAACCCGGTGCTGAACCCGGCCACGCTGGTGTTCATGGGGTTTGTGCTGGGCTGGGGGTTTACCGCGTTACGGCTGGTGGCCGGCGTGGTGCTGGTGGTGGGTGTGTCCCTGGTGGCGCAACGGATTGCACGCCCCGAACAGGTCCCGGACGCGGCACTGGACGCGATGGACGCGGTCAGCACCGTCGAATCACAGCCGTTCCTGGTCCGTTGGTTACGTACGCTGTGGCAGCTGTTCTGGAGCACTATCCCGGTGTACATCCTGGCCGTACTGGTATTGGGCGCGGCGCGGGTCTGGCTGTTTCCCCATGTGGATGGCGCCATGACCAACAGCCTGGTGTGGCTGGTACCGCTGGCAATTGTCGGCACCCTGTTCGTGATCCCGACCGCCGCGGAAATTCCTATCGTACAAACCATGATGACCCTGGGCATGGGCACCGGCCCCGCCGTGGCCTTGCTGATGACCTTGCCCAGCGTGAGCCTGCCGTCGCTGTTGATGCTGCGCAAGGATTTCGATGCGCGGGTGCTGGTGACGGTGGCCGGGTTGACCATGCTGGTGGGCGTGGTGTGCGGCTTGATCGGCGCAGCTATCCTTTAATCAGGGCGCGCTCGCGCAGATACGCCGTGACAGCGCCCTGCTCTCCTGCAAATTCGATGCGTGCGCCTTTGCTTTCACGCTGGAAGGCGTACATCGGATCGTAGTACTCGCGCAGCAAACCTTCGATCCACAGCCGATGCAAATCGACGATGCCGGTGCACGCCTGTTCCGCCAGGGCCTCCTGCAGAATCACCTGCAATCGCTGGAAGCGCTCGCCCCCCAGGCGCTTGTAGATATTGGCCAGGCCCTGGGTCAAGCGCTCGGCAAACAGCGCCTGGCCCTGCTCGCCAAACACCTCGATAAATTCCGCGCTCAGATCGACGACGTAATCGTTGAGGATTCGCTCGACGCGCCCTTCGATACTGTCCTCCAACCACACCATCGGAAAGGACTGCATGCCTTTGTGCAAGGGCAACGGCAGTGCGCAACTGCCGATCATGCGGCTTTCATCCTCGACGACGAACTGCTCGATGCCCGCCGCGCGCTTTTTCAGCAGGTCTACCGCCAGACGGTTTTCAAAGTCGATATTGGACGGCTGCGCCGTGGCCCGCTTGCCGAAGCTGGAACCCCGGTGGTTGGCGTGGCCTTCCAGGTCCAAGGCATTGCGCAACTGGCCCAGGACCTCGGTTTTGCCCGCGCCGGTCATGCCCCCCAGCAGCACGAAATCACACTCGGCGGTGGCGCGCTCGACGGTGTCGAGCAGAAAGGAGCGCATCGCTTTGTAGCCGCCGCCGACACGGGGGTACTCAATACCGGCCTCGGTTTTCAACCATTGCTGCACAATCTGCGAGCGCAGCCCGCCACGAAAGCAGTACAGGTAACCGTCGGGATGGGCCTGGGCAAATCGTGCCCACTGTTCGATGCGTTCGGCCTTGATCGCCCCCGACACCAGTTCATGACCCAGCACGATTGCCGCCTGCTGGCCCTGTTGCTTGTAGCAGGTGCCGACGCGCTGGCGCTCGTCGTCGGTCATCAACGGCAGGTTGATCACCCCGGGAAACGCGCCTTTGCTGAATTCGATCGGCGCGCGGGTATCCATCATGGGTCGGTCGTTGAGGAAGATATCGCGGTAATCGGTGATGTCAGTGGCCATCAAGACACCTCTACCGCGTTGGTCTGTCGCTCCACCAACTGGCCAATCGGCTCAAGAGCCAGGCCCAGTTCAGCCGCGACCGCGTGAAACTCGGCATCACCGTCGGGGCTGACAGCGATCAGCAGGCCACCGCTGGTTTGGGGGTCGCACAGCACGCGCTTGTGCAGTTCCTGCAGGCGCCCGAGCTTGCTGGCGTAGCTGTCGAAGTTGCGCAAGGTGCCGCCAGGGACGCAGCCTTGGTCAAGGTAGTACTCCACGCCAGGCAGGCGTGGGACCTTTTCGTACTCGATGCGCGCAGTCAGGCCACTGCCGTCAGCCATTTCCACCAGATGCCCCAGCAGGCCGAAACCGGTGACATCGGTCATCGCGGTCACGCCGGCCAACTTGCCGAAGCGACTGCCAGGCTTGTTGAGGGTGCACATCCAGTCACGGGCCAGGCCGATATCCGCCTCACGCAATTTGCCCTTCTTTTCGGCAGTGGTGAGGATACCGATGCCCAGAGGCTTGGTCAGGTACAGCTGGCACCCGGCGGTGGCCGTGTCGTTGCGCTTCATATGGCGCTTTTGCACGATGCCGGTCACGGCCAGGCCGAAGATCGGCTCCGGCGCATCGATGGAGTGCCCACCCGCCAACGGAATGCCGGCTTCGTCACACACCGAGCGCCCGCCTCGGATGACTTCGCGGGCGATCTCCGGGGCCAGCACGTTGACCGGCCAGCCGAGAATGGCGATGGCCATCAGCGGGTCGCCGCCCATGGCGTAGATATCGCTGATGGCATTCGTGGCGGCAATGCGACCGAAATCGAAGGGATCATCGACAATCGGCATGAAAAAATCCGTGGTGGAGACGACTCCACGCTCATCATCGATGGCATACACCGCCGCATCATCGCGCGAGGCGTTGCCCACCCACAGCTTGGGGTCAAGGTTCTGTGCTCCGCTGCCGGCCAGGATCACTTCCAGCACCTGGGGGGAAATCTTGCAGCCGCAACCCGCACCGTGGCTGTACTGGGTAAGTCGAATCGGCTCGTTCATGGTGGACCTCAAGCTATCAAGTGGGCCGATTCTAGCAGACAGCAAAAGGCCGGCTGGGCTCGGATGAGCGCAGCCGGCCTGTTTGTTCCAGCCGTTACTGACGGGCAGCGAGCAAACGCTTGTGCCGGTTACGCCGCGCGATGTTCAAGCATTCGATTGCCGCCGAGAACGCCATCGCCGCATATACATAGCCTTTTGGCACATGGGCACCGAAACCTTCGGCGATCAGCGTCATGCCGATCATGATCAGGAAGCCCAGGGCCAGCATCACCACAGTCGGGTTGTCGTTGATGAACTTGGCCAGCGGTTCAGCCGCCACCAGCATCACGATGACCGATGTCACCACGGCAATGATCATGATCGGCAAGTGCTCGGTCATGCCTACGGCAGTGATGATGCTGTCGATGGAAAATACCAGGTCAAGCAACAGGATCTGCCCGATGGCGGCGGCAAAACCGATGGCCACGACATTGCTGGTGCTGGCCTTCTCTTCCGGCTCCGGGTCCATGCTGTGATGGATTTCGGTCGTCGCCTTCCATACCAGGAACAGGCCGCCGGCGATCAGAATCATGTCTTTCCACGAAAACGCCTGGCCGAATATCTCGAACACCGGGGCAGTCAACTGCACGATGAACGCGATGGTACTCAGCAGGCCCAGGCGCAGCACCAGCGCCATGCTGATGCCGATGCGACGAGCCTTGGCCCGGTGCTTCTCCGGCAATTTGTTGGTGAGGATCGAGATAAAGATCAGGTTATCGATGCCCAGCACGATTTCCATGACGATCAAGGTGGCCAGGGCGACCCAGGCGGTGGGGCTGGCGGCCAGTTGTAAAAGGTAATCCATAGGTCAGTCCTGACGTTGTTCGGGGGGAGTTAAGCTTCTTTACTGTCCGATTGCGGCGCGTTTTCTGGCTGGTCATCCTTTTTTTCCGGGCTGATCAGGCCCTGGGTCGCTTCGCTCAAGGCCTGTTCGGCGGCCTTGTGGGTTTCATCGATGACTTGTTTGGCTTGCTCGGTGGCCTTGCCCATCACTTGCTGCGCGCTTTTTTCGACTTGATCACAACCGCTGACCACCACCAATGAAAGCGCAAGCAGCGATGCAGCGCACAGGGAGTTGAGTTTCATGATGTCTTCCTCGTTAGAACCATTGGGTCCAAATAGTGGCCCCGCGATAGCGAGGCATTCTATGCAGGCGAACAGTTCAGGAAAATTCGTATTTTTCTCGCGTATACTTCGATTTTTACGAAGTGTAGGGCGCCATGCTCAATTACCGACAACTGCATTACTTTTGGGTGGTAGCCAAGACCGGCAGCATCGTGCGCGCCTGCGAGCAACTGAACCTCACGCCGCAGACCATCAGCGGGCAGATCAGCCTGCTGGAACAAACCTTTGGTGTCGCATTGTTTCAACGGGTAGGCCGCCAGTTGGAGCTGACCGAAGCGGGTCGCCAGGCGCTGCCCTATGCCGAGCAGATGTTCCAGACCGGCAATGAACTGGAAGCGATGCTGCGCGCGCAACCCAATGAACAGCAGATTGTGTTCCGGGTCGGGGTAGCGGATGTGGTGCCCAAGTCCATCGTTTACCGGTTGATTGCACCGACCATGGAGTTGAGCGAACCGATCCGCATCACCTGCCGTGAAGACAAACTCGAACGTTTATTGGCCGACCTGGCGATCCAGCGCCTGGACCTGGTCATTTCCGATAGCCCTATGCCAACACACTTGGACATCAAGGGTTACAGCCAGAAACTGGGGGAATGTGGCATCAGTTTCTTCGCCACCCAGGCACTGGCTGACCGGCATGGCGGCGATTTCCCACAATGCTTGCATGGCGCGCCGCTCTTGATTCCGGGGGCGGAGACGGTGGTGCGCAGCCGCTTGCAGCGCTGGTTTGCCGAGCAGAAGATCCAGCCAAAGATCATCGGCGAGTTCGACGACAGCGCGTTGATGCAGGCATTCGGCCAATCCGGCAGCGGTATCTTTATCGCCCCCAGCGTGATCGCCGATGAGGTCGTGCGCCAGTACGGCGTGGCGCTGATCGGCCAGACTGATGCGGTGAGCGAGTCGTTCTACGCGATCTCGGTGGAGCGCAAGGTCAAGCACCCCGGCATCGTGGCGATTACCGAGGGTGCGCGGCGAGAATTGTTCACCGCCCTGCCCTGACAGCTCAGGCGTTGGAGGCAGCGGGTTGCTTGGCCGTCATCAGCCACAGCGCCAGCAGGATCGACACCAGGATAAACCCGGAGGCGGCAAAGCCCAGGCTGCCCAGGCCCAAGGTGTCGATGACATGCCCACCGACCATGGCCCCCAGGCCGATACCCAGGTTGGCCCCGGCGATATTCAGCGACGCGGCAAACGCCGGCGCATGGGGCGCGGCCTTCATCAGGCGGACATGGCTGACCAGGAACATCGCCGCCTGGGTCACGCCCCACACCGCCATCGCCGCCGCCAGCCCGATTGTCGAATGAATGGCGGGCACCACGGCCAGCATGCCAGCGATCATAAACCCGCAAAACACCATGGAGGCGATCAACGGGTGACGATCCACCGCGCGCCCGCCGAGGGAGTTGCCGATCAGGCCGACCGCGCCGAACCCCATCAGGCACCAGCCCACCAGCGTACCGTCGAACCCGGCCAGGCGCTCGAGGATGTCCGCCAGATAGGTGTAGGCGGTGAACATGCCGCTGAACACCAGGATCGACAGCAGGATATGCCCCTGCATCAGCGGGCTGCGCAGGATCTTGAACTGTGAGCGCAAGGTGACCTGCTCGTTCTTGGCGTTCGTGACGGGCAGGTAGATGTACAGCAGCAAGGCCTTGGCCAGCGCGATGGCCGCAAGCAGGGCAAACGCCGTACGCCAGCCGAACATATCGGAAATCAGCGTGCCGACCGGGATGCCAAACACCGTGGCGCAGACAATCCCGAAGCCGATCTTCTCAATGGCGCGCCCGGCGAATTCGGGGCCGACGATATCCACCGCGGTTTCACTGGCCAGGGCCCAGAACACCGGCAACCCCAAGGCCGGGATCAAGCGGGCCAGGGACATGACCCAGATATTCGGCGCCAGCGCGGCCACGCTATTGGCCACGGCGAACATGACCAGGATCGTGATGAACAGGCGTTTGCGCTGGAATCGGGCGAAGTAGGCCGTGAGAAACGGGCCGAACGCCGCCACGGTGAACGCGAACAGGGTCACCAGCAACCCTGCCTGGGACACGCTGACATTCAGGTCGCGGGCAATCGACGGCAGCAGGCCGACGATGATGAATTCCGTGGTCAGCACGGTAAAGCCGGCGGCCGACAGCAGCAGGATCGGAAACAGCATGAAAACTCCAGAAACGACGACATCAACGACTGCCCTGGGGGCTCGCTGACGGAGAGGAAAGATGAGAGGCCGGAATCTTAACAGAACATGTCCGGACTTGGCTAAGACCGGCGCCCGGCCGGTGACGCATTGCCGCATTGGCCGGGACAGTTCGTGCAGCATGCTAGACTTCGCGACCTGTTTCCTACAGCCCTTTCCGCCCGCCCTGCTGCACCCATTAAAAAAACAGAGACAACTTTATGACTGCTGCCCCTTCCCTCTTTCAACGACTTGCGCGTGTCAGCCTGGTCACGCAAATCGTCATCGGCTTGATCGCCGGTATCCTGCTGGCCCTGCTGTTGCCCGAAGCCGCCAAGGCCACCGGGTTTATCGGCAAAGTGTTTGTCACTGCGCTCAAGGCCGTCGCGCCGATCCTGGTGTTTGTGCTGGTCATGGCGTCGATCGCCAACCATAAACACGGCCAGGAAACCCACATCAAGCCGATCCTGTTCCTGTACCTGCTGGGCACCTTTGCCGCGGCAGTCGTTGCGGTGATCGCCAGCACCCTGTTTCCCTCGTTCCTCGTACTGGCCACCCATGACGCCATGGTGAGCGCCCCCGGCGGCATCGGCGAGGTGCTGCAAAGCCTGCTGCTCAGCGTGGTGGATAACCCGATCAGTGCCCTGATGAATGCCAACTTCATCGGCATCCTGGCCTGGGCCATCGGCATGGGGATCGCGATTCGCCATGCCGGCGAAACCACCCGCACCGTACTCGACGACCTGTCCAACGGCGTCACCTTGATTGTGCGCGTGGTGATCCGCTTTGCGCCGCTGGGTATCTTCGGCCTGGTGGCCTCGACCTTGGCCACTTCCGGTTTCAGCGCCCTGCTCGGCTATGCGCACCTGTTGGTGGTGTTGATCGGCTGCATGCTGTTCGTGGCCTTGGTGATCAACCCGGCCATCGTGTTCTGGAAGCTGCGCCGCAACCCGTACCCACTGGTGCTGATGTGCCTGCGCGAAAGTGGCATCACCGCCTTCTTCACGCGCAGCTCGGCGGCGAATATTCCGGTAAACCTGGCGTTGAGCAAACGCCTGGGCCTGCATGAAGACACCTACTCGGTGTCGATCCCCCTGGGCGCCACCATCAATATGGCCGGCGCCGCGATCACCATCACCGTATTGACCCTGGCTGCCGTGCACACCCTCGGGATTGCCGTCGACCTGCCCACCGCCGTACTGCTCAGCGTCGTCGCGGCAGTCTGTGCCTGCGGAGCCTCGGGGGTGGCCGGTGGTTCACTGCTGCTGATTCCCCTGGCATGCAGCCTGTTCGGCATTCCCAGCGAAATTGCCATGCAGGTGGTGGCGGTCGGTTTCATCATCGGTGTGTTGCAGGATTCGGCGGAGACTGCACTTAACTCGTCCACGGATGTGTTGTTTACCGCGGCCGCGTGCCTGGGCAAGGAAGAACTGCCTGCTTGAACTCCAGGCGTAAAAAAGCCCGGGGCCGTTCATTGAAGAACGCCCCCGGGCTTTTTTATAGGCTTAGAAAGCGCCCATATAGTCGCGCTTGCCCACTTCCACACCGTTGTGACGCAACAATGCGTAAGCAGTAGTGACGTGGAAGAAGAACTGCGGCAGGCCGTAGGTCAGCAGGTAGGACTGGCCCGTGAAGCGTTTCTCTTTCGGGGTGCCTGGGCGGGTGATGATTTCGATGCCTTCCTTGCCGTCGATCTGCTCAGGCTTGATGGTGTCGACAAACGCCAGGACCTTGGCGATCAACGCTTGCAGGTCGGCGAAGGTCACTTCGCTGTCTTCGTACTTCGGCACTTCAATCTCGGCCAGGCGTGCGGAAACACCTTTGGCGAAGTCGACCGCGATCTGCACCTGGCGCACCAGTGGGAACATGTCCGGGAACAGGCGCGCTTGCAGCAGGGCATTGGGCTCGATGTTCTTGGCGGTGGCGTGGGCTTCGGCTTTGTTCAGCACATCGCTCAGGGCGTTGAGCATTTGCTTGAAGACTGGGACGGAGGCGGCGTACAGGGAAATAGTCATGACAGTCTCATCGGTAATGGCAGGGTTGGAACCAGCGGCGATTATAGCCATGCCGAGCGCTTGTCTTTTATTTTTTCCGGCTTAGGCTAGGCGGGGGCGTTCTCAATTAGATTCCCCGCCGCGCCGGGCCTGGTCTGCTTTAAGGCGACACCGGGGTGGGGAAACCCATTGAGAACGCCCCCATTCACTGCATAGGGAAAGCGCGATGACCGCCGAGCACGACACCGACACTCCTGAGCCGCGCCTGAACAGCACGGAAATCCGCATCCTGGGCTGCCTGATCGAAAAACAGGCGACCAACCCCGAAACCTATCCCCTGACCCTCAACGCCCTGGTCCTGGCCTGCAACCAGAAGACCAGCCGCGAACCCGTCATGAACCTCAGCCCAGGCCAGGTCGGCCAGAGCCTGCGCGCACTCGAAGGCCAGGGCTTTACCCGATTGGTGATGGGCAGTCGCGCCGACCGCTGGGAGCATCGGGTAGACAAGGCGCTGGAGCTGGTGCCGGCCCAGGTGATCCTGACCGGGCTGCTGTTTTTACGCGGACCGCAGACGGTCAATGAACTGCTGACCCGCAGCGGGCGCATGCATGATTTCGAAGATGCCGAGCAAGTGGTGCACCAGTTGGAACGCCTGATTGCACGCGGATTGGCGCTGCTGGTGCCACGTCAGGCCGGACAGCGGGAAGATCGCTATACCCATGCGCTGGGGGACCCGGCGGATATCGAGGCGATTATCGCGGCGCGGGGGAGCCCGGTGGAGCGCTCTGCCGGCGCGGTCTCGCTGGATCGTATTGAAGAGCTTGAAGCACGGATTGCGGCGCTGGAAGAGCGCCTGGCGCAGCTGGAACAGGCCTGACACGGTCAAACATGTGGGAGGGGGTTTGCCCCCGATAGCGGTGGTTCGGTCAATACATTCATTGCCTGATACACCGTCATCGGGGGCAAGCCCCCTCCCACATTTGATCACCAGCGTTCTTCAGCTTCGGGCAAACACCACGGCCTTTTCGAACTGTTCCTGAGTCGGTCGAATGCCGGTGTACAGGACGAACTGCTCCAGCGCCTGGATCGCAATCACTTCCAGGCCAGTAATCACCCGCTTGCCCTTGGCCCGCCCTCGCACAATCAACGGCGTTTCGGCGGGGATCGCCACCACATCGAACACTGTCTCGGCTTTATCAACGGCATCCGCCTCAAACGCCAACGCGTCCGCCTCGGCCCCGCCGGTCATGCCGATCGGCGTTACGTTAATCAGCATCCGTGGGCGCAAATCACCCAGTTCAGCCCGCCATTCGTACCCAAGATTCTGCGCCAATGCCCGCCCCGCCGTCTCATTGCGCGCCACGATCACGCCATGGGCATAGCCACCGTCACGCAAAGCACTGGCCACGGCCTTGGCCATGCCGCCGCTGCCACGCAGGGCAAAGGTCGAATCCTGCGGCACCCCGTGTTTTTTCAGCAGTTGTTCGATAGCGATGTAGTCGGTGTTGTAGGCCTTGAGGTGGCCGTCGGTGTTGACGATAGTGTTCAGGGAGTCAATGGCTTGAACCGAATCATCCAGTTCGTCCACTAAGGCAATGGCGGCTTCCTTGAACGGCATGGACACCCCGCAACCGCGAATGCCCAAGGCGCGAATACCGCCGATCGCACCGGGCAAATCCTGGCTGCTGAAGGCTTTATAGTAGAAGTTCAAACCCAACTGCTCGTACAGATGGTTATGAAAACGCAAGCCAAAATTCCCAGGGCGCGCCGACAGTGACATGCACAATTGGGTGTCCTTGTTGGGGTGCATCTGCATCGCAAGCTCCTTTAAGTAAGCAAATGGGTACAGACCTTACACAACCTTTACCTAGCGGCTGTGCTGTTTTTCAGAAATACGTTGTCTTAAAAGTATCCCCGCGACAATCCTTGAGTCTATTGATTGCAGACCACAAGCGCAGGGGCTAACCGAGGAATGACCATGATGCGTAAACTCCCCAAGATCGCCCTGCTTATCGGCGCACTCGCTATGGCAGGCCAAGCCTCAGCCCACGGTGGTGGTTGGGGTGGCCCGGCCGTTTTGGGTGCGCTTGTCGGTGCCGCCGTCGTCGGCTCCGTGGTTGCCAGCCAGCCGCGTGAGGTCTATGTGCAGCAGCCGGTGTACGTCCAGCCGCAGCCGGTGTATGCCGCTCCGCCGCCGGTCTACTACGCCCCGCCGCCCCCGGTGTACGTGCAGCAACAGGTTTACTACCGTCCGGCGCCGGTCTATTACGGACCGCCACGCGGCTACTACGGCCCTCCCCGCGGTTACTACGGCCCGCCCCACGGTTACTACGGCCGCGGCTGGTAAGCTTGAATTGACACACCTGAACAGGCCTCGCCCACACGCGGGGCTTTTTTTCGGGCGAAAAAGGCTGGATTCGGGAGGCCAATGTCGCTTTGAAGACAACAGCCAAACAGCAATCCCACATCATTCAGATCGAAAGTCTACTTGCCCGACCGGGGCTCGCGCTGTCATGTTTACGTCACGACACCCCCTCACTCTTAAACCAGTCCACCCCAAAACAACAAGGACGACTGACATGCCCACACAAAACCCGCACCGCACCGCCGGCCTCTGTACGTCCAGCAGGGTCTATAGCGCCCTGACTGAACTCAAGCACCTCGAAGGCCACCGCAGCGCGAAGTTCCTGGCATTGCTTACGGAAAACCTGGTACGCAAGGGCCTGCTCAGCGAGCAGGAAGTCGTGAGCATGCTCGATCAAGTGGTGGATTGACGCCTGGCGTTGATGTCGACTATCGAGCCAGGTGATTTTTCCTGCACGCCTGCACCCCGTAAGGTGACCTCCATAGCGATTGGAGGTATTTATGCCCACTGTTCAGATCATGTCCGTTATCGGTAGCGCCGTCCCGGCGCCCCTTCGCAAGGCCGGCTTGCTTGCCTGCTGGTATGTAGTCCGTGATGGCGAGCCCATCAGTGGCCCGCTCACCTCGTTATCGGCCGCAGAAAAACAACTGCAACACGTGACCCACTTCCGGCTCCACGCCTGAGGATCAAGGCAGTGGCAGCTTGACCCGTGGCTTGCTTTCGACAAATAGCGCCCAACTGGACATGAACAACGCCGCAACCAGCGGCCCGATCACAAACCCGTTGAGGCCGAATACCGACAGGCCGCCCAGGGTCGAGATCAGAATCAGGTAATCGGGCATCTTGGTGTCCTTGCCCACCAGGATCGGGCGCAGCACGTTATCCACCAGGCCGATCACAAAGACGCCGAACAAGCCCAGCACCACACCCTGCCAGATCGCCCCGCTGAGCAGGAAATACACGGCAACCGGCGCCCATACGATCCCCGCGCCCACGGCCGGCAGCAGCGATAGAAATGCCATCAATACCGCCCAGAGCAACGCACTGGGGATATCCAGGAACCAGAAAATCAAACCGCCCAGCGCTCCTTGGGTCACGGCCACCAGGACGTTGCCCTTGACCGTGGCACGCACCACGCGGTTGAACTTGAGTTGCAGGCGACGCTTTTGCGGTTCGGCCAAGGGCACTGCGGTACGCACCTTGCGCACCAACTCCGGGCCGTCGCGCAGCAGGAAGAACAGCAGGTACAGCATGATGAAAAAGCTCACCAGGAAATCAAACGTGCCCTGGCCAAAGCTGAACGCCTGAGTGGCGAAGAATTGGCTGCCCTGCATCGCGCTCTTGACGATTTTCTCGCGCAAGCCCTCCAGGTTGCCCATGCCGAAGCGATCCAGCAGGTGCTGGAAGTACGGTGGCAGGACGTTCTTGAACTGTTCGATGTAACCGGCCACGTCCAACTTGCCGCTCTCGATGTTCTTGTACAGCGTGGCCCCTTCCTGCACCAACAACGCACTGGTGATGATCACCGGCAGGATCGCGATGATCAGGCAGGCCGTGAGAGTCGTCAGGGACGTGAGGTTGCGATTCCAGCCAAACTTGAACTGCAGCCGGCGCTGCAAGGGCGCAAAGATGATACCGAGGATGACCGCCCAGAACACCGCGCCGTAGAACGGCAACAGAATCCAGATAAAGGCCATGGTCACCAGGACCAGTAAGAGCAACAGGGTTTTGAATTGCAGGTTGGTCGCGTTCATGTCCGATCCATGTCAAAAAAGCAGGGCGCGTGTGTGCGCCCTGGTGCTTAGTCCGCTGCGAACCCTGCGAGTGCCATCTTTGTTACAAACGTAGACCCAGATCAATAAAGCCTTCGCCAGCTTGCACTACCCTGCCGCACTTTTGCCCCAAGTGCCGACCATGCTGCCTATCATCGCTCCCGAACTGCTCGCCCCCGCCGGCACCCTGAAAAACATGCGCTACGCCTTCGCCTATGGCGCCGATGCGGTCTATGCCGGCCAGCCGCGCTACAGCTTGCGAGTGCGCAACAACGAATTCGACCACGCCAACCTGGCGCTCGGTATCCAGGAAGCCCACGTGCTGGGCAAGCGTTTCTACGTGGTGGTGAACATCGCGCCGCACAACGCCAAGCTCAAGACCTTCCTCAAGGACCTCGCCCCGGTGATCGCGATGGGCCCGGATGCGCTGATCATGTCCGACCCGGGGCTGATCATGCTGGTGCGCCGGCATTTCCCGATGATGCCGATCCACCTGTCGGTGCAGGCCAACACCGTGAACTGGGCCAGCGTGGAGTTCTGGCAACAGCAGGGCATCTGCCGTGTGATCCTGTCGCGGGAGTTGTCCCTGGAAGAAATCGGCGAGATCCGCCAGCAAGTGCCGGCCATGGAGCTGGAGGTGTTTGTGCACGGTGCGTTGTGCATGGCCTATTCCGGGCGTTGCCTGCTCTCGGGTTATATGAACAAGCGCGACGCCAACCAGGGCACCTGCACCAACGCGTGCCGCTGGAAATACCAGGCCACGCCCGCAGTGGAAAATGCCACCGGCGATATCGTCCAGGAATATCAGCCCGAGCCAACCCTGGGTATCGGCGCACCGACCGACCAGGTGTTCCTGTTGCAAGAAGCCAATCGCCCCGACGAACACATGCCCGCCTTCGAGGACGAACACGGCA
Source organism: Pseudomonas sp. FG86 (assembly GCF_057808775.1). NCBI lineage: Bacteria > Pseudomonadati > Pseudomonadota > Gammaproteobacteria > Pseudomonadales > Pseudomonadaceae > Pseudomonas > Pseudomonas sp. FG86. The sequence continues at coordinate 18,918 of NZ_JBMDIS010000026.1, forward strand.
CCTACATCATGAACGCCAAGGACCTGCGCGCCGTACAGCACGTGGAGCGCCTGACCCATATGGGCGTGCACTCACTGAAGATCGAAGGCCGCACCAAGTCCCACTTCTACTGCGCGCGCACCACCCAGGTGTACCGCCAGGCCATCGACGATGCGGTGGCCGGGCGTGAATTCGACCGTAGCCTGATGACCAACCTGGAGTCCCTCGCCCAGCGCGGCTACACCGAAGGTTTCCTGCGCCGTCATGTCCATGACGAATACCAGAACTACCAGAACGGCAGCTCGGTTTCCGAACGCCAGCAGTTTGTCGGGGAGTTGACCGGCGAGCGCCGTGGCGAGTTGGCCGAGGTCAAGGTGAAAAACCGCTTTGCGGTGGGCAATCACCTGGAACTGATGACCCCCGCCGGCAACTTTCACTTCGACCTGGCCACGTTGCATAACGCCAAGGGCGAGGCTATTGAGGTGGCACCGGGGGATGGACACACAGTGTATGTCCCCCTGCCAGCCGAGATGGATTTGCGCTACGGCCTGTTGATGCGCGACATCGTGTAGCCGCTCAGATCCTGAACTGACCGACCAATTGCCCCAGGCGCTGGCCCAGATCAGCCAGGCTGCGCGACGTCTGGGCGCCCAATTGGGTTTCATCGGCCACGCTGTCCACGGCCACGGCAATCTGATGCACGCTGCGATTGATCTCTTCGGCCACTGCCGTTTGCTCTTCAGCGGCGCTGGCGATCTGCGCGTTCATCGAATTGATGGTGCCGATCAACTGCGCCATGGTGTCGAGTGACGCCCCGGCTTCGTTGGCCTGGGCCGAAGTGCCGTCACCGGCATCGCTGGAGCGGCGCATGGCATCGACAGCGGCCTCGGTGCCTTTTTGCAGGCGGTCGATCATGCCCTGGATTTCCTGGGTGCTGGTCTGGGTACGGCTGGCCAGCGCGCGCACCTCGTCGGCGACTACGGCGAAACCCCGCCCGGCCTCCCCGGCCCGGGCGGCTTCAATGGCGGCATTGAGGGCCAACAGGTTGGTCTGCTCGGCAATCGAGCGGATGACGCTCAGTACGCTGACAATCGACGATACATCCTGCTTCAAGCTGTCGAGGGACACGCCACTGCTGCGGATATCGTTCACCAGCGCATGGATTTGCGCGATGCTGCCGTCCACCACGCGCTTGGCGGCCTGGCCTTCGGCGTCGGTCTGTTGCGCGGCCACGGAGGCACCTTGGGCACTGCGCGCCACTTCTTGCGCAGCGGAAGACATCTGGTTGATCGCCGTGGCCACCTGGTCGGTCTCGTGGCGCTGGCGCTCCATGGCCTGTTCTGAACGCTGGGCCTGCTCGGACACCTGGCTGACCAGGCCGGTGAGTTGCGCGGTCATTTCGGTGATCTGGCGCACCAGGCCGTGGATCTTGTCGACAAACCGATTGAACGCCCCGGCCAGGTCGCCCAGTTCATCCTGGCTGGTGATGGCCAGGCGGCGGGTCAGGTCGCCTTCGCCGGCGGCGATGTCGTCGAGGTTGGCTTTCATCAGGTGCAGTGGACGCAGGATGGTATTGGCCAGCACCACGCCCACGGCGGCGATCACCAGCAACACCACCACGGCCACGCCGAGGATGCTCAGCAATACGCCTTCCATGCGTTTTTCCACCTTGGCCTCGACCACCGCCACCTGGGCTTCAATGCCGTCCAGGTTGACCGACGTGCCGATCACCATGTCCCATTTGGGCAGGTATTCGGTGTAGCCCATCTTGGGTACCAGTTCGGTCTGGCCCGGTTGGGTCGAACTGTATTGCAGGTAGTGGGTGCCATCCTTGCCGACCTTGACCAGGTCGCGGTTGACGTAGACGCCGTTGGGGTCACGGTTGTCCTTGAAGCTCTTGCCCACACCGTCCGGGCTGTTGCCCTTGAACAGGCGGATGGTCTCGGAGTCGTAGCCAAAGAAGTAACCGTCCTTGCCGTAGCTGGTGTTGGACAGCAGCTTGACCACCTCGGCGCGCGCCGCCGTATCGCCGGGGGCCGCCGCGTCGTAGAGCGGCTTGATGGTGGTCATGGCCACTTCTACATAACTTTTCAGGGTGGCCTTGGCGTCATTGAGCAGGCGCTGGCGGGTTTCATCCACCTCGTTACGCGCTTGCCCCTGGAGGATCGACACGGTGGTCAGGCTGATCACCAGGGCAAACAAGAGCACCGGCACGACGGCGAGGGACAGGACTTTGGCCTTCAAACTCAGACGCATGGCTTTTCTCTCTTATTAGTGGCGACTTAAAGAGGTTAGCGGCCAATTGAGAAATATCTGTAGGAGCGAGCGTGCTCACGAAAAACCTGAGCACCGCAGGGTGTCAGGTTTGCCGCGTTATCGTTGACGTTCTTCGCGAGCCAGGGCGGTGCAACATGCCGGTCAGAGGATCATGGCGGCCAGCCAGCCAAACGCCAGCAGCGGGATGTTGTAATGCAGAAATGTCGGCACCACGGTGTCCCAGATATGGTGGTGCTGGCCGTCGATATTCAGGCCGGAAGTCGGGCCCAGGGTGGAGTCCGAGGCAGGCGAGCCGGCATCGCCGAGGGCGCCGGCCGTGCCGACGATGCATACGATGGCCAGCGGGCTGAAGCCCAATTGCACGCACAGCGGCACGAAAATCGCCGCCAGGATCGGCACGGTGGAGAACGACGAACCGATCCCCATGGTCACCAACAGGCCCACCAGCAACATCAACAACGCCCCAACCCCACGGCTATGCCCGATAAACGCCGCCGAGGCCTCCACCAAGGAGCGCACGTCGCCGGTGGCCTTGAGCACTTCGGCAAAACCCGACGAGGCAATCATGATGAAGCCGATCATGGCCATCATCTTCATGCCTTCGGTGAATAAATCGTCGGTCTCGCGCCAGCGCACGATGCCCGACACCGAGAAAATCAGGAACCCCGCCAGGGCGCCGATGATCATCGAATCCAGCCACAGCTGAATAATGAACGCCGAGGCAATCGCCACACCCGCCACCAGCAGGGTCAGCGGGTTGTACTGCACCGCCACTTGCTCGACCCGCTCGATTTTCTCCAGGTCATACACGCGTTTCTTGCGATAGCTGATAAACACCGCCACCAGCAGGCCAACCACCATGCCTAACGCCGGCAGCCCCATGGCATGGGTGACATTGACCTGGCTGATGTCCACGCCGCTCTTGGCCACGTTGGCCAGCAGGATCTGGTTGAGGAAGATATTGCCGAACCCTACCGGCAGGAACATGTACGGCGTGATCAGGCCGAAGGTCATCACACAGGCGATCAGGCGGCGATCCAGTTGCAGCTTGGTCAACACGTAGAGCAGCGGTGGCACCAGCAGTGGGATAAAGGCGATATGGATGGGCAAGATGTTCTGCGAAGCAATTGCTACCCCCCACAACAGGCCGATCAACACCCATTTGACATGACTGCCGCCCGTGGCTTCCTGGCGGTCCACCAACATCAACGCCTTGTCCGCCAGGGCATGGGCCAGGCCGGACTTGGCAATGGCCACCGCAAAAGCGCCGAGCAATGCGTAGGACAACGCCACGGTCGCGCCACCGCCCAGCCCACCATTGAAGGCCTGGAGAGTGGCCTCGATGCCCAGGCCGCCAGTCAGGCCACCCACCAGGGCGCCGACAATGATGGCAATGACCACATGCACGCGGGACAGGCTGAGCACCAGCATGGTGCCGACCGCGGCGATGACTGCGTTAATCATGGTTACCTCAAGACAGAAACATAAAAACAGGCATGCCCACGCGTGCGGCCACGGTAATGGCGGCCAGCATGCAGGCTTCAAGGAGGTCTTATTAGAGGGCGCGCACTTTGCAGCAGGCGGGGCCGCATGTCAAAAAACGACGCCGCTGCGAGATTTAAATTGAACGTTTGAATAAAGAAAAACTTGCAGCGGTCGATACAGGGGTTCTTTGTGTTTTCAGGTTAAGGATGCTCCGCGATGTCCCTCAGACAGCTCTCCATTCAATGGAAAATCACCCTGCTCGCCGGCCTTTGCCTGTTGGGGATCGTGACCCTGCTGGTAGGTCTGTCGCTGTATCGCATGGAGCACAGCTCCGAACAGGTCAAGGTTTCGAGCATGCAGATGCTCGATGAAGCCGCCCAGGCGCGTATCGAGGCGCAAGGCGACGTGCAGGCGTTGGGTATTCGCCAGCAGTTCATGGACGCCTACCAGTACGGCCACGGTTTTTCCCGCCAGGTGCTGTTCCTGCGCGAACAGGCCGAGAAACGCTTCCTCGACGCTTTCGACACCCGCGAAGACCTGACCCGCCAGGTCAAGGCTGCACTGCAGGCCAACCCGGACCTGTTGGGCCTGTCCCTGGTGTTCGAAGCCAATGCACTGGACGGCAAGGACGAACTGTTCGCCAACCAGGCAGAGCTGGGCAGCAACGACAAGGGCCGGTTCGCCCTGTACTGGTCGCAACCGACGCCGGGCAAACTGACGTCGATGCCGCTGCCCGAAAGCGACATGACCGACACATCCGTCGGCCCAAGCGGTGAAAAAGCCAACGCCTGGTTCACCTGCCCACGCACCACCCTCAAGCCGTGCGTGATCGAACCCTATTTTTATCGGATCGACGGGCAGAACGTGCTGATGACCAGCATCGTCTTCCCGCTGATGGTCAACGGCAAAGTCATCGCCTCGTTGTCGGTGGACATCAACCTCAACAGCCTGCAGAGCATCAGCCAACGGGCCAGCGAGAAGCTGTATGACGGGCAGACCCAGGTCAGCATCCTCAGCCCCACCGGCCTGCTTGCCGGCTATAGCCCGGACGCCAGCAAGCTCAGCCAGCGCCTTGAGCAGGTCGACAGCGCCAACGGCGCACAACTGACCAGCGCCCTGGCCGGCAGTACGCAAATCAGCAGCCTGCGCACCGACCATCGACTGAAGGTCCTGGCGCCGTTCGCGCCGATTCCCGGTGGCAAGTCGTGGGGTGTGTTGCTGGATGTGCCGGAAAAAGTCCTGGTGGGGCCGGCAGAAGCACTGAAGGCGCAGATGGATGCCGATAACACCCGCGGCACCCTGCTGGAACTGGGCCTGGGCCTGCTGGCCGCCGTGATCGGCCTGATCCTGGTGTGGCTGATGGCGCGCAGCGTGACCCGACCGATCCTCGGTGTGGCGCACATGCTCGAAGACATCGCCAGCGGCGAAGGCGACCTGACCCGTCGCCTGGCTTATGACAAGCCAGACGAACTGGGCCAACTGGCCGGCTGGTTCAACCGCTTCCTCGACAAGCTGCAACCGATCATTGCCGAGGTCAAACGCTCGGTGCAGGACGCCCGTGGCACCGCCGACCAGTCCGCCGCGATTGCCAGCCAAACCAGCGCCGGCATGGAACAGCAATACCGCCAGGTCGACCAGGTGGCCACCGCCTCCCATGAAATGAGCGCCACCGCCCAGGACGTCGCCCGCAGCGCGGCCCAGGCGGCCCAAGCGGCGCGGGATGCCGACCAGGCAACCCGCGACGGTCTGACGGTAATCGACCGCACCACCACCAACATCGGGCTCCTCGCTGCGGACATGAGCACGGCCATGACCCAGGTCGAAGGCCTGGCGGCCAACAGCGAGCAGATTGGTTCGGTGCTGGAAGTGATTCGCGGCATTGCCGAGCAAACCAACCTGCTGGCCCTTAACGCTGCCATCGAAGCTGCCCGCGCCGGTGAGGCAGGCCGTGGCTTTGCCGTAGTGGCTGACGAAGTGCGCAACCTGGCGCGACGGACCCAGGAGTCAGTGGAAGAAACCCGCCTGGTGATCGAACAGCTGCAAAGCGGCACCACCGACGTGGTCGGCGCCATGGGCAACAGCTATCGCCAGGCCCAGGGCAGCGTCGAACAAGTGGGCGAAGCGGTCACCGCACTGCGCCAGATCGGCGACGCGGTGACGGTGATCAGCGACATGAACCTGCAAATCGCCAGCGCCGCCGAAGAGCAAAGTGCGGTGGCCGAAGAGATCAATAGCAATGTGGCAACGATCCGCGATGTCACCGAGTCGCTGTCGGAGCAAGCCAATGAATCGGCGCGGGTCAGCCAGGCGTTGAACAGCCTGGCCAACCAGCAGCAGGGGTTGATGGACCAGTTCCGCGTCTGAGGGTCGAAGGCAGTCCAATGTGAGAGGCCCCACACCCTCGTCGACGTGGCGCTGTCTCACAGCCGACTGTGACCTCTAGGGTGAGTGGGCTGGTAAGTGGGCTTGTTGTGATGAGTGGCCTTGTGGCGAGTGGCCTTGTTGTGGCGAGCGGGCTTGTCCCGCGTTGGGCTGCGAAGCGGCCCCAAAACCTGGCGATTTAATATGCCTGGATAAACGCGGTGGCTTTATTGGGGCTGCTGCGCAGCCCAACGCGGGACAAGCCCGCTCGCCACAACAAGCCTGCTCACCACAACAAGCCCGCTCCCACATTTTTATCTAAGGTGTGTCAGCCATGGCGCTTGGGTAATTCGATCAACGCCTTCAAGCCGCCCAACTCGCTCTCCTGCAACTGCAACACCCCGCCCCACACCTCGACGATATCCCGCACGATCCCCAGGCCCAGGCCATGGCCGTCCGTCTGCTCATCGAGACGTGTACCACGGCTGAACACTTCGTCGCGCTGGGTCTCGGGAATGCCAGGGCCGTCATCCTCCACCGTCAGCAGGTAACTGTGTGGCGTCTCGCTGACGCTGACGCGTACTTCGGCATCTGCCCATTTGCAGGCGTTGTCCAGCAGGTTGCCGAGCAGCTCCAGCAGGTCTTCGCGATCCCACGGCAGTTGCAGGCCCGGAGCGACGTGGTGGCTCAGGTCCAGGTGGTCGCCGTGGATCATGTTCAACGTGGCCAGCAGGCCGGGCAGTTCTTTTTCACAATCAAACAAGGCGCCCGGCAGGGTTTCGCCGGCCAGGCGCGCACGGTTGAGTTCACGATTGAGGCGTTGCTGCACCTGCTCCAACTGGTCACGCAGCAATTTGCGCAACTCGGGGTGGTCCTTGAGCGCCTCGCTGGAGGCCGCACTCAGCAGCACCGCCAGCGGGGTTTTCAGTGCATGCCCCAGGTTGCCCAGGGCGTTGCGCGAGCGCTTGAGGCTGTCTTCAGTGTGAGCCAGCAGGTGGTTGATCTGCGCCACCAGCGGCTCCAGTTCCAGCGGCACCTGGGTGTCGAGCTGGGAACGCTGGCCCTGTTGCAATTGGGCGATCTGGTTGCGCGCGGTTTCCAGGGGGCGCAACGCCCGGCGCACGGTGACTCGTTGCAGGATCAGCACCAGCAGCAGCGCCGCCAGCCCCAGCACCAGGCCGATTTGGCGCATCAGTCGGAAGCTTTCGCGCACCGGTGTGTAGTCCTGGGCCACGCTGATCGAAATCGCTTGGCCAAAGCGCTTGTAGTCCGAGCGTAGTACCAGCAGCTGCTGGCCCTCCGGCCCCAGTTGCAGGTTGCCCTTGAGCCCGGTCTCGGGGAGCCGGGGCAGTTCCTGGTCCCACAGTGAGCGGGAGCGCCAGTGAATGTCGGCAAAATCGATACGAAAATAATGCCCGGAGAACGGCCGCTGATACGCCGGCGACAGGCGGTGCTCATCCAACTGCACGCCGTTGGGCCCACGCACCAGCGCCACCAGCAGGTTCTCGCTGTCGTTACGCAAGCCAGCTTCCAGGTAACGCTGCAAACCGGCCTCGAACAACCACAGGCTGGTTTGCGCGAGTACCACGCCGACGATCACCATCACGCTGATCAGCCCCAGGCTCAGGCGTCGCTGGATCGACTTCATGCAGGGCTGGCGCCAAACCGGTAGCCCTGGCCGCGCCGGGTTTCGATCACGCTGCGGCCCAGCTTGCGGCGCAGATGGTTGACGTGGACTTCCAGCACATTGGAGTCGCGCTCGGTCTCGCCGTCATAAAGATGCTCGGCCAGATGGCTTTTCGACAGGATCTGTTCCGGGTGCAGCATGAAATAACGCAACAGGCGGAATTCGGCGGCGGTCAGTTGGATTTCCTCGCCGTCGCGCAACACGCACTGGCGGCCCTCGTCCAGATGCAGGCCGGCAGCTTGCAGGGTGGGCTGGTTGGCCTGGCCATGGGAACGGCGCAACAACGCCTGGATGCGCAGGTGCAGCTCTTCAGGGTGAAAGGGTTTGCTCAGGTAATCGTCGGCGCCGGCCTTGAGCCCCTCGATGCGCTCGGCCCAGGAATCCCGGGCGGTGAGCACCAGCACCGGGGTGGCCAGCGCGGCTGCGCGCCATTGCGCCAGCACTTCCAGCCCCGGCAAGCCAGGCAGGCCAAGGTCGAGGATGATCAGGTCATAGGGCTCGCTGCGGCCCTGATACACCGCGTCGCGCCCATCCGCCAGCCAATCGACCGCATAGCCCTGGCGTTGCAGCCCAGCCAGCAGTTCATCGGCCAGGGGTACGTTGTCTTCCACCAGCAGCAGGCGCATCAGTCTTCCTCGTCTTTGATCAGCGCACCGGTCGTGGCGTCGAGCTTAATCTCGCGCACCACGCCTTCGGTGGTCACCAGTTCCACTTCATACGCGTACTGGCCATGTTTTTTCTCAAGTTCCGCCTCCAGCAACCGCGAGCCGGGGTGCCGCGCCATGGCCTGCTGCAACAGTTGCTCCAGCGGCAGGATCACGCCCTGCTGGCGTAGCGCCAAGGCTTCATCCTGGTTGAGGTCACGGGCCGACAGGTTTGAGCAGAATGCCAGGAGCACCAGCACCGCCAAACCCGTGGCACGTCGATATACCTTCATTACGTATCCTGATGATTCTTGAGAACTTGCCCGGTGAGCGCGTCCAATTCAACGTCCCATTCGATACCGTGGGCATCTTCCAGTTCGACTTCATAGATGTACTTGCCATAGGCCTCATCCAGATCGGTGTCCAACAGCGTTGAGCCGGGATGCAGGGCCAGGGCGGTGGCGTCCAGTTGATCAAAGGCGACAATTGTAACAGTGGCGGGCACGGTCAGTGGCTTGTCAGGGTCCACGGCTCCAGCCTGGGTCGCCGTGGACGTGATGATAGCGGCGGCGACCAGAGCTGTGAGGCGCTTCATGATAAGTCTCCGTTACACGATGTTTTCCTACGCCGGTCACGGTAACGGCTGCAACTTAACTGAAACTGAATTGCCACCATGGCAATTACGAGTATGCGCAAACGCGGTCACAAAGATTTCGCCAGCATCGTGTGTATCCAGGATTCACGCGTTATCGTTGACGTTTTCGCGAGCAACCTCGCGCCTGAACTTGCCTCAACAGAGACCGGTATGACAGCCATCCATATCAAGTTTCCCGCCCTGACGCTCAAGGCCGGTAAACGTGCGTTCACCCGCATTCGCGAACAGGGCCTGCAGCCGGCCGACGTCGGCACCCTCCCCGGCGCGGCCGGCGGCCCTAAAGCCTTAGGCATCCAGGGCCTGGACCTGGCCCTGTTCGGCGACTGGCTGCCCCGCGCGCCCCGGGAACGCGCGCTGATCGGCGCGTCGATCGGCTCCTGGCGCTTTGCCAGTGCCTGCCTGCCCGACCCGGTGCAAGGCTTGCTCGACCTCGGCCGACTGTACAACGAACAACGCTTTGCCAAGGGCGTCACCATGGCCGACGTCAGCCAGAGCTGCCAGCGCATGCTCGATGACCTGCTGGCCGGACGTGATGCCCAGGTGCTGGACACCCCCAACTATCGATTGAACATCATGGTCGTCAAGAGCCACGGCCTGCTCGCCGATGACCATCGCGGGCGTCTTGGCCTCGGCCTGTCGTCGGTGATTGCCGACAACCTGCGTGGCCGCGCGCGGCTGTCGCGGCATTTCGAACGACTGATCGTCCACGACCCCCGCCAGGCGCCGCCGGTGCATCCGTTGAAGGATTTTCCGTCGCGCTTCCTCACCCTGGACCTGGGCAACCTGCGCCAGGCGCTGCTGGCCTCCGGCTCGATCCCCATGGTGATGCAAGGCGTGCGCGACCTGCCCGGAGCGGGTGCCGGCACCTACCGCGACGGCGGCCTGCTGGACTATCACCTGGACCTGCCCTACCACGGCGACGACATCGTGCTGTACCCGCACTTCACCGACCGGGTCATCCCCGGCTGGTTCGACAAGGGCCTGCCGTGGCGGCGCAGCAACCCACAAGGCTTGCAGGATGTGTTGCTGCTGGCGCCGTCCAAGGACTACCTGGCCCGCCTGCCACACGGCAAACTGCCGGATCGCAGCGATTTCAAGCGCTTCATGGGGGATGACCCGAGTCGTAACCGGTACTGGCAGACCGCGATGAGCGAGAGCCAGCGATTGGGCGATGAGTTTCTGGCATTGGCCGATAACGGTGGATTAGGCGAGCGCTTGCAAGCCCTTTGACCCAACGCCTTTCTCCTGGAGGAGCGAGTCTGTTCGCGCCTGCAGAGGGACGGTATGCGCGACGTGTGATGTAGCTGTTAAACTCGCCGCCTGCCAGAAACCTGACCGAGCCGAAAAATACTGTGGAAATCTTCAAGGAATTTACATTCGAGTCCGCCCACCGCCTGCCCCATGTACCGGAAGGCCATAAGTGCGGGCGCCTGCATGGGCATTCGTTCAAGGTGGCGATCCACCTGAGCGGCGACCTGGACCCTCATACAGGCTGGATTCGCGACTTCTCGGAGATCAAGGCGATTTTCAAGCCGCTCTACGAACGCCTCGACCACAACTACCTGAACGACATCCCGGGCCTCGAAAACCCGACCAGCGAAGTACTGGCCAAGTGGATCTGGGCCGAACTCAAACCCCTGCTGCCGGAGCTCTGCGCCATTCGCATCCATGAGACCTGCACCAGCGGCTGCATCTATCGCGGTGAATAAACCCATGCGGTACAAAACACCCTGGCGGTAATGCCAGTCAGCCAAGGAAGAACACGGTCACTGTGGCGAGGGCGTTTGCGCCTTCGCCACAGGTTAGCGGTGACCCGCTCTATCCCTTGCTTGACCCGCATCACCCTTGCGGTGTTTTTTTATGCCCGGTATTACAGGCTTGGACCTGCCCCTGTTCAGTCACCCACGAGGTTCGTATGGAAAACATCTGGCTGGCCCAGGCCAAACGCTTGCAGGCACTGGCTTCCACCGGGCTGCATTTTTGCACCGACGATTTCGAGCGCGAGCGTCTGGAAGAAATTGCCGAAATTGCCCATAGCATGCTCGCGCAACTGGGCAATGTGCCGCTGGAGCGCATCACCGGGTTGGTGAGCGATTTTGCCCAGCGCTATTCCACGCCGATGATCGATGTGCGCGGCGCGGTGATCGAGGGTGACAAGATCCTGCTGGTGCGCGAGTTGACCGACGGTTGCTGGGCCCTGCCAGGGGGCTACGCCGATATCGGCTTGTCGGCGGCAGAAAACATCATCAAGGAAATTCGCGAGGAAGCCGGGCTGACCGTGACCGCACGGGCGCTGTACAGCGTGACGCACAAGGCCAAGGGGTTGTACCGGCCGGATGTGCGGGACTTCTACAAGCTGTATTTCCTGTGTGAGCGGGTCGACCAACTGGCACCCGCGGCGGGTTTTGAAACCACCGAGGTGGGTTTTTTCGCCCTGGACAACCTGCCGCCACTGTCCCGTGGCCGCACCATTGAAAGTGATCTGGAAGCGGCGTTTGCCTTTCATCGCGGCGAGACCACCCAGACCCTGTTCGACTGATCCAATTTGTATCACCGCTGCACCGCTTTCGTGCCCGATTGGGCACACAGAACACTCCTGCCCGCGCGCGCCCCCCTGATTGGCTATAAATACTGTGCACACTGCACAACGCCCGCCATGCGTCCTTCACTGCGGCGAATGTGGCACGCGCGGTGCAATAGGCCTGCGTCACTCATTCAGGGAGCAAGGCACATGACGCAGCAAGATCCAGGCAACGATTACCCCCTCAGCGAAGTCCCCATGCATGCGCGCAAGGGGCTGGCGTCGACCGCCATGGTGCTGCTGGGTTTCACGTTTTTTACCGCAACCATGTTTGCCGGCGGCAAGCTGGGGGTGGCCTTCAGTTTCATCGACATGCTCGGCGTCGTGGCCTTGGGTAACCTGCTGTTGGGCATCTACGCCGCCGGCCTGGGTTACATCGCCTTCAAGAGTGGGCTGAATTCAGTGCTGATGGGACGCTTCTGTTTTGGCGAAGTGGGCAGCAAGCTCAGTGACTTGATCCTCGGTTTCACCCAGATCGGCTGGTATGCCTGGGGCACCGCCACGGCCGCCGTGGTGCTGGGCAAATACTTCGAGCTGAGCCAGGGCAGTGTGCTGGCGCTGATGGTGCTGTTTGGCCTGGTGTTCTGCGCCACGGCCTATGTGGGCTATCGAGGGTTGGAGATTCTGTCGTACATCGCGGTGCCGGCCATGGGCATTCTGCTGTTTCTGTCGATGTGGGTGGCGACCGTCAAGGTCGGCGGGCTGGACGGCCTGCTGGCGGTGGTGCCGAGCGGTACGCTGGACTTGTCCACGGCGATCACCCTGGTGTTCGGCACCTTTGTCAGCGGCGCGACCCAGGCCACCAACTGGACACGGTTTTCCCGCTCGGCCAAGGTCGCGGTACTGGCCAGCCTGATCGGCTTCTTTGTCGGCAATGGCCTGATGGTATTGATCGGCGCCTATGGGGCCATCGTCTATCAGCAACCGGATGTGGTGGAAGTCTTGCTGCTGCAAGGTTTTGCCATGGCGGCGATGGCCATGCTGTTGCTCAACATCTGGAGCACCCAGGACAACACCATCTATAACTTCGCCGTCGCCGGTTGCAACCTGCTGCGCACCCGACGTCGCAAGACCGTGACCCTCGCCGGGGCGGTGATCGGCACCCTGCTCGCCCTGCTGGGCATGTACGACCTGCTGGTGCCTTACCTGATCCTGTTGGGCACGGTGATCCCGCCCATCGGCGGCGTGATCATGGCGGACTTCTTCTATCGCTATCGCGGCCAGTACCCGCGCCTGGCAGAGGCGCGCCTGCCCGCGTTCAACTGGCCGGGCCTGGTGGCGTACGCCGTGGGCACGTTGCTGGCATTCAACTCACCCTGGGTCGCGCCGCTGGTGGGGATTGTGGCGGCGTCGCTGACCTACGTGGTGCTCACCGCCGTCCTGCGTGTGCGCACGCCATTGGCTGACGCCCAGGCATGAGCCTGACCCTTGCCGATGTGCTGGCCCTGCCGGGCCTGGAGTCCATGCGCCTGCGCGCTGGCTCGGCCGGCCTGGATAACGTGGTGCGCTGGCCGTATGTGGCCGAAAACACTGGGATCGCCGAATGGGTGCTCGGCGGTGAACTGGTGTTCGTCACCGGTATCAACCACCCCCGGGATGAGGCCAACCTCCTGCAACTGCTGGACGAAGCCTGTCAGCGCCAAGTGGCCGGGTTGGTGATCCTGACCGGCCCCGCCTATATCCAGGTGATCCCCCAGCGCTTGCTGGACGCCGCCGAAGCCGCTGGCCTGCCCCTGATCGAGCAGCCCTACTCGTTGAAAATGGTGTTGGTGACCCAGGCGATCGGCTCGGCGCTGATCCAGTCCGAACAACTGGGGCGTTCGCGGCACGATGTGCTGGAACGCTTGCTGGCCGGCGACTTTCAATCCCTGGACCTCCTGCTGCACCGCGCCGCTCAACTGGGCCTGTCGCTGGCAGGGCATTGGCAAGTGGTGCAATTACAGCTGGAGGGCAGCGACGCATTGTTTACCCAGGGCGATGCCGGGCACATGGAAGCGCAGTTGGCTCGGCAACACGAAAGCATTACTCGGCGCCTGCGTCAGTATTCGGCGTCGATACCCGTCCTCGGGAGGGCCGGGCAATGGACGTTGTTGCTGCCGGCCGCGGATGCCGTTGCCGCCTTGGCCAACCGCGAGCAGTTGGCCAGTTGGTTGAAGCCATTGAACCTGCGCCTGGCGCCCCTGAAAGTGTTTATCGGCCTGAGCGCCGCCGCCCATCCGCCTGCGCGCCTGGCCCTGGCACAGGAGGAAGCACGCCAGGCGTTGACCGCCGCGCGACGCTTCAGCGAGCGCGCCGGGCTGTGCGTGTATGACGAACTGGGCGTGCTGAAACTGCTCAGCGGTGTTCGCGATCGCGCGCTGCTCGATCAGTTTCTCAATGAGCGCCTGGGCCCGTTACTGCGCCATGACCGGCATCACGGCCCAAGCCTGATGCCGACCCTGGAAGCCTGGTTTCATGAGAATGGTAACCTTGTGGCCGCCGCCCAGCGCCTGGCCGTTCACCGCAATACCCTGACGCACCGCGTCCAGCGCATCGAAGCCCTGTGCGGGCTGACGCTGGATAATTCATACGACCGCCTGGACATCGGTATCGCCCTGATGATCTGGCGGCTGTCTGCCTGATTGTTTTAGCCAAGAGGAACTTGCCCATGCACATCATCAACGCCCGCCTGCGCCACCGTGAAGGCCTGCATGATCTGCACCTGGAACATGGCCGGATCGCCAGTATCACTGCGCAAACGGGGTCGCCAACTGCAGGGCCCGACGACCTGGACGCTGCCGGTAACCTGGTGACGCCACCGTTCGTCGAACCGCATATTCACCTCGACGCCACCCTGACTGCCGGAGAGCCGCGCTGGAACATGAGCGGCACCCTGTTCGAAGGCATCGAGTGCTGGGGCGAGCGCAAGGCCACCATCACCGAGGAAGACACCCGCACGCGCGCCAAGAAAACCATCCAGGCCCTCGCCGCCCATGGCATCCAGCATGTTCGCACCCATGTCGACGTCACCGACCCGGACCTCACGGCGCTCAAGGCCATGCTGCAAGTGCGTGAAGAAAGCACGCACCTGATCGACCTGCAAATCGTCGCCTTTCCCCAGGAGGGCATCGAGTCCTACCGCAATGGTCGCGAACTGATGGAAGAAGCCATTCGCCTGGGCGCCGACGTGATCGGTGGCATCCCGCACTTCGAATACACCCGTGACCAAGGGGTGAGTTCAGTGAAGTTCCTCATGGACCTGGCCGAACGTACCGGCTGCCTGGTGGACGTGCACTGCGACGAAACCGACGACCCGCACTCGCGCTTCCTTGAAGTCCTCGCCGAGGAAGCCCGCAGCCGTGACATGGGTGCCCGCGTCACTGCCAGCCACACCACGGCCATGGGTTCCTATGACAACGCCTACTGCGCCAAACTGTTTCGCCTGCTGGGGCATTCCGGGATCAGCTTCGTCTCCTGCCCCACCGAAAGCATTCACCTGCAAGGGCGCTTCGACAGTTTTCCGAAACGCCGCGGCGTCACCCGCGTCAACGAACTGCTCGAAGCCGGCATGAACGTGTGCTTCGGCCAGGACTCCATCGTCGATCCCTGGTACCCGTTGGGCAACGGCAACATCCTGCGCGTTCTGGAAGCCGGCCTGCACATTTGCCATATGCTCGGCTACCGTAACCTGCAAAGCGCCCTGGACCTGGTCACCGACAACAGCGCCAAAGCCATGGCCCTGGGCGAGCGCTACGGCCTGGAGCCTGGGCGGCCGGCCAACCTGTTGATCCTGTCGGCCGACAGCGATTATGAGGTGATTCGCAGCCAGGGCCTGCCGCTGTATTCGATCCGCCATGGCAAGGTGTTGATGAAGCGGCGGCCGGCGCAGGTCGAGTTCCTGTAAAGAGTGGGCTAAACGATCGAGTCGATATCCAGCGAGTGCACCCTCCCCCGGTCGCCATGAACGGGGGACGGGACACTCGCTACCGGCGAACGCTCACGGTTTTCTCGGTGGCTGAACCAACGCTTGAGACTCGGTTGCAGGCTGGCGGAGTGACTATGACTGCCATACACGTCACGGACCTCGAGACGGCGCCAGCGCAGACTGTGCAGCCGCTCGCGGCTGGTGTTCAAGCGGTCGATTTCGGCATTGAGGGCCTGATTGTGCTCATGGGCCTGGCCACGCTGGTTCGGCGGACGCCGCTGCTCAAGCTCGCGGTTCTTGTCACGCAATTGTTGGCGCATGGTCTCCAGCGCATGGTCGAGCAACGCGTATTCCCTCGGTGTGACCAAAGGCCCCTGGCTTTCCAGGGTGTGCTGCCAGCGGCGCAACGTGGCCCAGGCGGCGGGGATGTAGCTGGCGGTCATGAAATGCTGGTCGGCCTGGAACAGCTGTTTGAGCAAGTTGTCGCGGTCGGGCATATCGCCGTGCAGTTGCAACGCACGATTGCAGGCGGCCTCCTGGATGGACTCACAACCGGGTTTCCACAACACCGACGCCTGCGTGCCATCCTCCAATGTGATCGGCATGAAGTGCTGCTGTTCGCCATGATGTTGGTAGGGATTGCCACCAACCCGCACCAGGCCAGCGGCGAACAACAGGCCCCCGGGCGTAGGGGCACTGAATAACGTCACGGCGCCGGGGATCCAGAGTTTGGCGGTAGTGTTCATCCAGGGCGCGGGAACGCTGGGGACGGGATCGTTATGGTTGACGATACGGTGGTGGACCAGGGCTGAGGCACCGTCGGTGAATTTGGAATCGGCGGCGCGGGGGGCGCCGTAGGTGTAGAGGAGGACATCGTAGTTGACCTCCGGCACACGGCGCAGTCCTTCCGAAAGCAGCAACGCGATAGCGCCGCCCAGGCTGTGACCACATATAACGATTCGTTGTCCTTCGTAAAACTGGTCGAGATAGCGCAATACAAAATCACGCATTGCCCGGTAAGCCAGATAAAACCCCTCGTGCACCTTGCCAACACCGTCGGCGAAAACAACCTGATGGGCGTTGGCGTCACGTAGTACATCGGTATGACTGTAGGTACCTCGCACAGCGATCAAGATCACCTCATCGTGATGCGTGATAAAAGCCTGGGTGTCAGTACCAAACGCCTCATCATCAAAAAAGTGCATGCGTGCCGGGTGTTCCTGATCGTCCTTCAGTTCCGGACGGTTTTGTGGATACAACTCAGGATCAAAGGGCAAGATCTCGAAGCGCTTGGAGTAAGGCACATCCTCATAAACAGGATAAAAACGCTGTGCCTGTTCGGGATCAATTCGCCAGGCTTCTCGGTACCCAGACAACTTGTCGGCAAATAGATTTCCAACAGAGGGATCGAACGGGAACTTGACTTGATCAACTGGCCGTTCAGCAGGGTGTTGACCAAAATCGCAATAACTCAGCGCAGACATCAGCGCCAACTGGTAAAGGTTCAAGGCACAAAACCGGTCATCGATGGAAAGCAGCGGACGCAAGGCCCGCAATGGCCGAACCTCCAATACACTATGTTGATTGGGGAACAGTACGATACCCGACAGCGTCGGCTGAGGCGGACCAAATCCCAGATCAGCCATCATTTTCAGCGCGTGGGGCTGTGGGCGGCAGGCCGTAGGCACCACCGCCGGTAAATGAGCGATATGACGAACCAAGTCACTCACTTCAACCTGATAAAACCTATCCGCTTGTTGCCGCGCTGGATTGCCATCAATGCGCCTACCATCAGCGTTGGAAAAGTGTGATTGCTCGGCCCGAGTTTGAAGTTCAGTGATTGGCAGCTTGTAGGTCAGGCGCTTGCTCAGCCGAGCGTAGGGTTCTTCTGTTCCAGAATATCGTTCATCTAACAGGAGAATCACCGGACCACAGTAGAAGTCCTGCAGTTTTGCGAATCCCTCACCGTCCAATCTGCCTTCGTATTGGCACCCTGTACTGTCGTAGGCCGTGAATGAAAGGCCGCCGTATGCCTTCCCACTACCCGCTTCATCTACCAGACAAAAACTCACCCAATGTCCTCGCATTGAGCAAGCCAGCATCTTGTCATTGAAAAAAGGTTGCTTCCATGCGTCCAGCTTCATCAATACTCTCCTTGTTACATGCACGTTGGATAGACGTCACAGATGCGCCCATCCGGCATTTTTATAGGTTTAAAGTCCGTTGTATTGCCGCTGCAATAGGCAGACAAATCTTCGACACTCTTACCTTTGCAACGCCTCCACCCTCCAGGAACACTTATCCATCTATCATCAAAAGCAGGTAACTCTTCTTCAGTAACAGTCAATACGAGCCTAAGTGTCTTGCCTGATAACTGATCTCGTTGCGCAACAGCAGCAGCTGATTTTTTTTGTGGCCGGCCCACCGCATCCAGAGCATTGCATAACAGAATTTTCCTGATCGCGTGGTGAGGCCCCACCGTCCGGAAGTGCCACTGGCATTGCCTCGACAACTCCAGAACATCGGCGTCAAGCTTCATAGGCACGTCAACTTCCCGGCGATCTCGAATGGAGATACCTGCAATATCCCCCCCAACATCCGTATCCCGCTTGCCCCACTTCGCATAAAAATCAAACATCACACTACTCACGACCAGCGGGCAGCCGTCTACTGTTTCAGTCAGCGGCAGCTCATAACTCACCCGACTGGCCACGGGTTTGTATTCAGTAAAAAACACCTTACGCTCAGGACGCCTGCCCCGGCGCTGCGGCAACGTGCAAGTCTCACCAGGGGCGGGATGGTAGTTGGCCGCCGTTTTGACTTTGAACTCCGCCGGCATATCCACCTCCAGCGTAAAATGCTCACCTCTCTTCCCCGTACACCCAGGGAGCCACACCAGGGCAACAACTAACAACGCACCGCCTATCCATCTACTCATGATTGCGCTCCTCCCCACGCCATTGCTCCACCAGCCGTTCAAAATGCTCCCCTGGCGCCTCACCCGCTCGCGGCTGCCAACAGATCACACGGTTGCGAGTCGCCTCCTTCAGCCGTCGAACCACCAGGAATTCCAGCTGCTCCGGCGCGTGCCATTGCCAGGCGCGAGCCTGCTCCAGCACTTGGCTCAGCCACGCCCTGGGGTCTTGAAACTCGACCAGTGCGGCAAGGTCTTCACTGTGTTCGGCCAGCAGGTATCGCAGGATATTGGCGTGCAGGATGGCGTCGGCCTGAGGGTTCGGGGTGTTCAGCCATGGCGCCGGCACAGGCACCGGGTAGTGGCCGGGGGCAGGGTTTTCGCCATGGCGCCAACCTCCTTCGTGCCAGTAGCACACGCTGATCAGTGGCCCGAGGAATTCCGGCCACAGCGCTGTGGGCAGGTAGGCCAGGGCACGGGCCAGGGTGCGATTATCGTGAAGACGGTAGAGCGCCTGCTCCCCTTCGGGCCCGACCATCAGCCGCTCGCGCCAATGCGCTGTCACACCGGTCAAGTCGTCGTCAGGCACGCTGCCCAGCCACCCCCAGTTGGCTTCGGGGTGTTGCAACAGGTTCACCAATGCGGGCTCGCTCATCGGCCCCAGCAGCAGGAGTACGGGCCCCGTGTTCGCCAGTTCTGCCGCGACGGTCTCGCTGTAGAGACAGCGATAGTGCAACAGGTCGCGGGCCGCCAACATAGGCTGGCGGGCCGCGCTGTGACCATCGAGCATCAGGCATATCCGGCGTCCTGCCTGCTGTTGTTGGGCCATCCATCGGTTGGGAAGCATCGGCATCAAGCCGCCCTCCCGGTCATGTCGCATTGGCCTTCACGGCAGCGTTCGCACAGGGGGCAGAAGTCCGCGCCCAGTTGCCGCGCCAGGTCCATGATGACGCCTTGCACGGCGGCGACTTTCAGGCTGCCGGTAACAGGCGAGGCATTCGCAGCACGGGTTTCGGACGGTGAGCCGCCAAGGCTGATGGGCCGACTGCTGAAAATCCCCCCTGCCTGCAGCACCAGGTGCTCTCCGCCAGCCTTGAGGCTCAGTTGTGCGCCCGCATCGATCACCAGGTTGGCACCAGCCTTGATATGCACCTGTTGTCCGGCTTCGACTACCAGGGTCTGCTTCACATAGGTCCGGCTCTCGCCCTGTACGTCAAGGTGGTCGTTCGCCTGCAACACCACCTTGCGATCACCGGTGATGTGACGATGCTCCTCGTTATCCAGGCGGACCGTACTTAACCCGTGGATGATCTCGCGTCGCTCCCCGGCCACCTCCAGCCGGCTGTCATGGCCGACCTGTTGTTCCAGGTCACGTTGGGCGCGCAGGTAAATAAGCTCCTCGCCGCACCGGTCTTCCAGATGCAGCTCGTTGCCGCCCGCGCCTCCCGGGGAACTGCAGGTACGCAGCACACTACGGGTCTTATGCTGCGGTAACGAATAGGCCGGCAGGCGTAGCGCATTGGGCAGGCAGCCGTTGATCAGCGGCTGGTCGGGGTCGCCTTCAAGAAAGGTCACCAGCACCTCCATGCCGACCCGGGGAATCATCATGGCGCCAAACCCGGCACCGGCCCAACCGGTGGCCACGCGCACCCAGGCGCTGCTTTTATCATCCGTCGGGTCCAGGCGATCCCAATGAAAGCGCACCTTGACCCGGCCATAGGCATCGCAGTGCACCTCCTCCCCCGCAGGCCCGGTCACCGTAGCGGTCTGGCTGCCCTTGATGGTTGGCTTGGCATGTTTGAGGGGCGGACGATACACCGCGCGCCAGGGCGTCGCGGTGAAGCGGTTGCGATAGCCCTGGAAGGCCCCTGGCGCAAATACCGCCTCTTCAAGTACTTGCGGTTGATAACCTTCGTGACGCACCGAGGTGAGCAACCACAAGTCATTGCAGGCCGGGTCCGGATGGTCACGCAGGTCGAGGAAATGACCGCTGCGCAATACGGGTTGATCGCTCTGGCCCGATGCCCGATGACGGTCGCTCTGATGGCGCTCCAGGCCACGACGCGCCAATTGCACACCCCGCGCATGGCCAGTGAAACCAGCGGGATAGTCATAGTCTTCCAGCGGTTGCGCAGACACCGTGCCGGCCTGGTTCTGCAGGCGCAACGCTGGGTGTTCGAAGTCATGATCGCGGCGCACCGTTTGCCGGCTGCGGGTTTCCAGGCGCCTGTCGAAACGCTGGACGCCCCGCGCCTCGGTCGTCGGATCAGGCGAGGCGCAGTAACGCTGCTGTGGCAAGCGTCGAAACACCGTCTGGTCATCCCCGAACACCAGCAGGTGATTGTTCACGCTGTGGCGGAAATGGTAGTGAATCCCCTCCTCTTCACATAGGCGCTGGATGAAGTGCAGGTCGGTTTCCGCGTATTGCACGCAGAATGTGCGCGGCGGATAGACCACCGGGCCGAGCTCAAAGGCATAGGCGTCGGCCAGGATGCCATGGTGCTCGAGGACGGCCATGATGATCTGCGGCACACTGCGCTGCTGGAAGATGCGTTGGTCGCGCCGGTAGGCCAGGCTGGCCAGGCGCGGTGCCAGGGTGAGGTGGTAGCGGGTGAGCCGAACACCCGGATCAGCCCGGCCAATGGCGTAGACCTGCCCATGCAGGCCTTGATCGGCCTCGCCAAAGTCCAGATAGGCAAGTTGGTGAAGCAAACGCTCCAGGTCAAGGGAGGGGTTTTCGCTGACGAGTTGCACCTCAATGAAGTACGGCTGATCGACGGCCTCGCTGCCGTTGAAAGCCAGTACTTGAAAGTCTGTATTTATGCCTGGAACTATTAATTTGAAACGTGACGAAACAAACGCATTAACCATCCGTTGTTACCCGCCATCCACTTTCTGACTGAAATACCCTCTCTCGCAACATCGATCGAGTTGCAGAGAAAAAGCGCCTGAACGCCCGAAAGCTTAGCGTCTCCGGCGGAAATTCGGCCGGTCAGAAATAAAACAGAATATTCGTACGATGAGGATGGAAGTGTCTTTTGCTAAATATTAAATACAGCCACTCAACCAGTGATCAACAATAAGAAAAGTACGACACAGGCTTACATCTAAATAACTAACCGCTAAAGAACTAGCCCACATCAATTAAAGCCGCCAAGGGTTCCCCTACGCTGCGGGGAGTGGTCGCGCCGTCCCAAACAGGCTGACACTGAGCAGGCGTTCGGCCTGCGTTTGCAAGCGCACTGGCGCCGTGCCGCCCGGCATGACCACGGCCACTTCACCGCCCTCAACCCAACCGGCCCGCCACGCCGCGCATGCCACAGCGCTGGCG
Organism: Pseudomonas sp. FG86; assembly: GCF_057808775.1. Classification (NCBI taxonomy): domain Bacteria; kingdom Pseudomonadati; phylum Pseudomonadota; class Gammaproteobacteria; order Pseudomonadales; family Pseudomonadaceae; genus Pseudomonas; species Pseudomonas sp. FG86. The sequence goes on from NZ_JBMDIS010000026.1 coordinate 40,736, forward strand.
CTGGTGCCCGACGACGCCGTAGGTCCCTCGCCCCGTTCGAAGACTCGCGCCAACACCCGGTTGCCGTGATCACGCGCCGCCCATTGCAGGTTAATGCCGGCGGCACAGGGTTGGCCGCTACCGACAGGTGGTGCGAAGGCAACGGCTTGCAGGGCGAGGAACAATGCAGGCTGGTGCATCGACGGGTTGTCCGGCAATGCCGAAGCCTGGTCGACCAGCGTGACGCAATGAGGGTTGCCGACCCGCACAAACTGACTGCAGGCCCATTGCGGATTGATTGCCACCAACGCGTCCACCCGGCTGAACCCATGCGCCTCCACCCGCACTGGCTCGACGCCCACCGCCCCCACGGCCAAGGGCCCGAACTCAGGTTGCCCCAAGGCCAGCCAAAACCCATCGACCTGCCCATACCGTGCGGGCTCGACCGACGTAGCCACCGGCGACGCTGCATCCGATTTGTCGTGATGCACCCGCAGTTCACAGCCCAGGGTCATCAAACCCTGGTCGGTCAACGCCTGCGCAAAGATGGTCAAGCCGTTGCCACTGCGCTCGGCGAGGGAGCCATCGGTATTGACGATCAACAGATCGAACGGCGGCTCAGCCTGAAACGGCCCGACCAGCAGCCCATCACAGCGGTGCGCCTTGGCGTCGGCCGGACGCGGCAATGAACCCCAACCGCATTCGGAGGCGATGGCCGATGCCGTCCATGCCTCCCGGTTACTCGCCGCGAGGACGGCGCTATCGGGCACACCCACACCCCGGCTGCGCAAAAAGACGGGGTTGACGACCCCATAGATATTGCCGCGCGCATCGTAGAACAGGGTCATGCTGCCGCCTGCCTGAGAACTTTCATCAGCTCGTCCATCCAGTTGTCTACTCACTGGGGCAGCAGCGTATTACAGAATGGTCGAGCTGTGGGAGGTGGTCTGGAAGGTGGTCATCCACCGCAAGAAAGCTGGGGTTCATCCGTTCTCACAGGAATTACACACCTTCCAGACCACCTCCTACAAACTCGACAGGCTCTGTGTGGCAAATCAGGTCCACAGCGTTCCGTGTTTGTAAAAAAAGAATTCACCGCCTGGGCAGCAAACCTGAAACCAGGGGAACCCTGACTCGCTCGATATGGCTTGATATGCAAGGATGTCGCGCCGGACATCGTTCATTGAACGCAAGACCAAGGATTTTTCATGACTGCCATCCCCACCCCAGCGCCCGTGGTTCCCGGTCGGCTGGAACAAATGTCGACCCGTATCGCTTTTTTTATCGCTGGCTTCGGCATCGCCGCCTGGGCGCCGTTGGTACCGTATGCCAAGGCGCGCGCGCAGTTGAATGAAGGCACGCTTGGCCTGTTGCTGCTGTGCCTGGGGGTGGGTTCGATCATTGCCATGCCCGTGGCGGGCGCGCTGGCCTCGCGCTACGGTTGCCGACGCGTACTGACCGCCGGGACGATCCTGATCTGCCTGGCCCTGCCGATGCTGGCCACCGTCAGTTCGATCCCCTTGTTGATCGCCGGGTTGTTCCTGTTTGGCGCAGGCCTGGGCACGGTGGATTCCACGGTCAACCTGCAAGCGGTGATCGTTGAGCGCGCCAGCGGCAAAACCATGATGTCGGGCTTCCATGGTTTGTTCAGCCTGGGAGGCATCGTCGGCGCTGCGGGCGTTGCCGGGATGCTGGGGCTGGGCTTGTCGCCCTTGCAGGCGACCCTGGTAGTGATCGTCATCATGGCGGCAGCACTGCTCAAGGCTGGGCCACACTTCTTGCCCTATGGCAGTGAAAGCTCGGGGCCGGCCTTTGCGGTGCCGCACGGCGTCGTGCTGTTTATCGGCTGCCTGTGCTTTATCGTGTTTCTGGCCGAAGGGGCCGTGCTCGACTGGAGCGCGGTATTCCTCAGCGCCGAACGCGGCCTGGACGAAGCCTATGCCGGCCTGGGTTATGCGGCCTTTGCCTTGACCATGACGGCCGGACGCCTGACCGGTGATGCGATCGTGCGGCGTCTGGGCGCCACCCGCGTCATCATGATCGGTGGTGCGCTGGCCACCACGGGCATGTTACTGGCCACCCTGCTCCCTGCGTGGGAAACCGCCCTACTGGGGTACGCCCTGGTGGGCGCCGGCTGCTCGAATATCGTGCCGGTGCTGTATACCGCGGTCGGCAAGCAGACCGTCATGCCTGAACATATCGCTGTGCCAGCCATCACCACCCTCGGCTATGCCGGCATACTCGCAGGCCCGGCGATGATCGGCTTTATCGCCCACGGCAGTAGCCTGAGCACCGCCTTTGTGTTGATCGCGCTGCTGCTGGCGGGTGTGGCCATCAGTGGCAAGATCCTCAAGGTATAAGGCCACTCAAGGCAATAAGCCCGGATCGAGGGCTACCTGGCCTTATGCGCCTTGTACTGTTCAAGCCAGCGCTCAAGACTTTTATTGCTGAGCCAACCCTCATACCGGGGCCAACCAAACAGGCGCGTGTGGTTGGCACGCTCCAGCGAACGCAGTAAACCCGGGCGCTCGATAATATTTTTCGCCATGTACACGCAATGTTCGCTGTACTTCTTCCTGGGCAGGCCAGTGCAAGGCTCCAATATGGGCAGGCCCAGAGAATCAATGGCATCGGGGTCATTCATCACGGTTTTGAGCAGCGCAATTTCCACGTACTCAAGTGCTTCAAAAAAAAACTTGCGATCCTTGGTCGGGTCTTTCAATTGCTTGAAATGACCTTGCAGGGCCTCGACAACCAGGGCATTGCCCTGCCCCTGGAAAGGATCCTGGCTGAAGGCCCCTGGCGTACTGTTGCCCAGCAGCGTCGCAGCGGCCACCCTCAAGCTGTCGCGAGTGATGTACCCCTCGCAATCGACGATTGCGTCGTTAAGAGGCGGACGCTTGAGAATTTCCCTGACCATCAGGATCATGCGGTCCCGCACATTACTCTCCCCTCAACGCTTCAGCAGCGATGCGATGCAAGGACGACTGCGTCAGGCGCCCTTCCTTGAAAAACGAGTGCAATTCACCAAAGCTTTTCTCCAGCTCGCCCGCCAACTGGCTATCGGTGGAGAGAGGACCGGGCGGGGCCGTATTCGCGCGCGCAGCCGGTGGATTTTGTAATGCCTGGTAGCGCAACGCCGACAAGGACCCGCGCAACAGCATCGGACGCCGTGGTCGCACATCCGGTGCGAGGCAGGGTTCCTCGCACGGCGTGTGAACAACGGGCGCCGGCAAAACCGATTGCACCTCTGCCCCTCCCATGGCCGCTGGCCGCCCGCGAGGTATTGCACCATCAATTTTCATGCATTATCTCCAACTTTTTCCAGATCCGAGCTTGCCCGGCGACCACTGCCAAGGTGGCCGAAATCCGCAAATGGATACCAGTCAAGCCACCGATGTGTGGCTGGGCGATCGCAATAGTTCCGGGGGATGAGCGAATAGCGATGACAGCATGTAAACGCACGCACCACGATGGCCGATCAGTCGCGGTCGTGAGGAGGCGCCGCGCGGTTGTTTTCGGCCTTTTGCCCACTGCACATGGACCTCAGCCCAATCATCACCGAGACCATGACACCACGAAGCGACGCCAGGGGTTGAGCGTCCCTTCCAAGTTCCTGGCCGGGCGCAAGCATGCCTCGGGCAAAATCGTCAGCCACTGGCGCCTGGAACCTGCGCTGACCGGCAAAGTCCTTCATGCGCTGGGTCTCATAAGCATGGAGTATTTGCGCGGGGGCTTTGTCACAAGTGGGCTCTTGCGCCTGCGCATGGGTTTGATCGCTGGCAGACTGTCGGTATCCAGACTGGCGAGCGTTGAACGAAGTCGAAGTCATAGGCCCCCCAAGGGAATGCGCCACGAGGGGTTCGTGGCGATTCTCCCGCTCAATGAATTACTCTGCGGTGCGCTTTTATCCGCGGGACATCTGGCGCAATGTGTCCCAGTGAATCCAGCCGTCCTTGCCCCAGCGATCCCCACCGTCCATGTTTTCCTTCACCTCGGAGCGCTTGAGGACTTCCTGCGCAATCCAGGCCAGACGTCCATGAACCGGATCGCTCGTCGGCCACGAGGCGAGCCCGTGCAACTTGTCGATGCTGATGAAGCCCGGGTTGGCCGGGTCCTCCAACCCCTCGAAATGCTCGAGCATCTCTTGCGCCAACCGCGAGTCATCCTGGTATTTCAAAGGACTTTGGCTGCTGAGGGTCATCTGAATTTTTTGCCGGTCGATCAGGCCATCCAGCGCGCCGGTGGAGCTGTGTCGATCCAATGCGTTCACCACTTCCGGGCGCCTTAACAGCTCACGCGCCAGGCGGATGTTCTGATCCTGGGCGGGGTTACCGGTCAACGGCTTGTTGGCCACGTCCGAAAGACCTTGCGTAGTGACGTACCACGGCGTTTTCGGATCTTTGAAGGCATCGAAGTTGTTCAACAGCTGGCGCGCCAGATCGTCGTTACTCTTCTGTGAGTACTCAGGGTCGGGCTTGTGGCCGTAGCAAGGATCAGGCTTGCAGGGCGTGGGGCGCACCGGCGGCTTGCTGTAGCAAGGGTCGGGCTTGCACGGCGTAGGCCGCTCTGGTGGCTTGCTGTAGCAAGGGTCAGGCTTGCACGGCGTAGGTCGCTCTGGTGGCTTGCTGTAGCAAGGGTCGGGCTTGCAGGGGACCGGCTTGGGTGGCTTCGGTGGCTTGCCGTAGCAAGGGTCAGGCTTACACGGCGTAGGTCGCTCCGGCGGCTTGCTGTAGCAAGGGTCGGGCTTGCAGGGGACCGGCTTGGGCGGCTTCGGTGGTTTGCTGTAGCAAGGGTCGGGTTTGCACGGGACCGGCTTGGGCGGTCGCTGCCCACCGCACCAGCCCTTCATTTTTTGCGTGATTTGGCTGAGGGTCCCAGACGCCGGTGTCTGTCGACTTTCACCCTGCGCCCCGCTCCCACCTTCTCGGTGCTGGGCAAGCTCTTTGTTGGCAAACAATTTGCCAGGTTTGTCGCCGCCCGGGTTGAATGCGATACTTGCGCCTTTTTGCCCATCACCCTGGGAGGTGACAGTGTCCTTGACCTTGGTCTCGGCTTTGGAGGACGACGAATTAGGGGGCGAATGAGACACGGATTTATCGAGGGCTGATACCGCCATTTTTTTGAATCTCCAGTCCGGCTGTATTACAGGGTTCACCGGCTTCCAATAAGGGAATGCAGGCAACCTCTGTGTGGCGGACAGGTCTGATTCAGTTCCTCCAGTCGGCATCAAATCGCCGACTGATCGGTAGGAGATCGGATCGATACGCGAAAAAAAACACAGCGTGGCGCTGCGACTTTTCTCCTTCCTCCCAGAGTCAGAACCCGACACTGGCCCGTACGAAGAAAGTACGTGGCTCGCCCAGTGAATCGCCCCCGCCTCCGTAGATGTTTTCCAGCCTCGAAGTGAGGCACTTTCGGATGCCTCGGGGCTGACGCCGCCCAGGTGACGGTGACGACATTTCAACTGAAGACAGGGGGCACGGAAGAAGACATAGAGGTTCAGATGTAAGCTACCTGGAGGGCCTATAGATGCCCGTATCCGGCTGCACGGGTGAAGTCGGCCAAATGCCAAATATCACCATTGGCCCCCCAGGTTCCGTCAACAACCTCCTGGATCTGTATTGAGCTCAGCAACTGGCGCTGATCCCCCACTGCCTGGCTCGATCGTATTGCGCGATGCAGTTCACGCACGTAGCGCTGGCGCATCGGCGCATCAAGAACGCCGGCAGGTACCTTGACGATGACCATGCATGGGACAAGTCGGGCATGAGGAGCAACGCCTCCACACAGCCATTCATCAGCCTGAACTTCCTCGATGAGCACCCAGCACAACGCACGCTGTTGAGGGGCATCGCCCATATGCTCGTTAACCATTGCCACATCGCTCACGCGTCGAAGCAGCTGTTGGCGCTGTGGCTGATTGAAAGCTCCGGTAGGCACTTTGATCAGAATGTTTGGCATGGCGAAACCTCATTGTTAACTGGAAACGCCATTGGGCCAGTTATCTCTTCTGCGCATAAGTGACCGATTCGTCTGTTTTCGGGCACAATCGGACAATGTACGATTTCACTATTCTCATTTTTCCTGGGGCGTTCGCTTCAAGCGTCGCAGCGACCCTGGACATCCTCGGCACCGCCGCAACACTTGCGCAACGGCACGGCCTTGCCGTGCCACGCTGGCGAGTTTGTGGGCCGCAGTCGGGGCTGGTTGCGCTAGGGCACGGCATGCACCTGTTGGTTGACGAACTGACAACAGACGTCGAGGACAACTCCTGCTGGGTCATTCCAGGCCTTGGCATCAGCGACTTCGACACGCTGCTGCAGCGTCTTGAGGAAGACTGGGTGCGTCAGATACTGCCGGCGCTGAAGGCACATGCGGATAAAGGCAGGGAGATTGCAGCGTCGTGCTCGGCGGTCTTTCTCCTGCATGCCGCAGGGTTACTCGATGGTCGACAGGTAACGACCTCCTGGTGGCTCGCCCCTTGGCTGTCGAGCATTGCGTCTGACTGCATTGTCGACCCCAACGTCATGGTGCTCTGCGACCCACCCTTGACGACCGCAGGCGCGGCCTTCGCGCAAACTGACCTGATGCTGCACCTGCTGCGCAGGCGCCTGTCGCCGGAGCTCGCCGACTATGTGGGCAAAGCGCTTCTGCTCGACGGCCGACAGCTACAGTCCCCCTTCATCAACCCAGCAATCATGGCCCAGGGCAATACACTGGTCGCTAACCTCACCGCCTACATCGAAACATGCCTGCCCCATCCGCCCAGTGTCCCGAGCCTTGCAGCGTACGCCGGCATGTCTGAGCGAACGCTGTCCCGACACCTTCGAAAAGCTACCGGCCTTTCAACCCAATATTTGATCCAGCGTGTGCAACTCAACCGGGCCCGTGTGCTGCTGGAAACCAGCAGATATTCCGTTGAATCTATCGCCGAACAGGTGGGATACCAGGATGCCACGGCCCTACGGCGACTTGTGCGCCGCCTGTTGAACGCCTCCCCAAAACAACTGCGCCAGTAGTCCGCAGACTTGCACGCCAGCGTCAGCCAAGCGGGCGCTGCTTATGCGCTCGGTGCGATGACGGGTTCGCCTATATATCCGACCAACCCTCTCCCTGAATCCAATGAATAGATTTTCATCCTGTAAACACATTCGTTCGTAGCCGCAAGCGGGAAGAACATGTCCATTGCCGCATGGCTATGCCGCAATGGTGCATGCGGTTCGGCTCGTGCGAAACTTCACCGCTTGATGAACCACGAACGGTGCTGAAATGGTGCGTTTGCTTGCTGTCTCGGGAAGTCTGCGTCAGGCCTCCTCCAACTCAATTTTGCTACAAGCAGCGGAGCGTCTATGCCCCGAAGGGGTATCGGTCGCACAGTACGACGGTATCGGTAAATTGCCTCACTTCAACCCGGATCTGCTCGAGGATCCCCCCGAGACAATCATTGAGTTACGCTCAATTATCGGGCAAGCGGATGGGCTGTTGTTTTCATGCCCCGAGTACGCTCGAGGTATTCCCGGCGCATTCAAAAACATGCTCGATTGGCTCGTGAGCAGTGAAGAGTTCCCAGGCAAGCCTGTCGCGCTTTTCAACGCTTCACCCAGAGCCAGTCATGCGCAAGCCGCATTGCGGCTGGTCCTGGATACGATGTCCGCCCGCGTCATCGAGGAGGCGTCGATGTCGGTTAACCTCCTGTCCAGCGAGTTGAGCGCCGAGGGCATCACCACCGACCCGGTGATAGGCCCCCTGATTGTTACTGCGCTCGACGCGTTTAAACGGCACCTCGACAATCAAAACCCTTGATGCTCCTGCATCGCTTGCCGAGTGGTTGGCCGCATGCAGTCGAACTGCTAGCAGCCAGCGCATCTACTGGCCGGATCTTGCATGAACCCACTCGTTTATCGTTTCAAGGGCGCCTGGTGCGTAGGCATGACGACTTTCCATCAGGAACCTCATCGTGGTGAACCAGGACCATTCGCTGGTGAGTTGGGTGTTGTAAGACGCCGCCCTCAGTAGCCCATGAGTTGCATCCGGGATGACTTCAATCCGGTTGGCTGGATGGTTGCCCCCAACTGTCTTTCGATAGAGGGCTGGGTTGGCTTCGGGATCGACATTCAGATCGTCCGCCCCCCACAACGCAAGGAGTGGTATATCGAGTTTTTTCAAGGCGCTGGTCGCATCTTCGTGAAAATTTCGCCGTACAAAAGCCCAGCGCTCTGGGCTTATACCGTCCAGAAGAGCAGCCGACGGCACCTGCGAAGAGGCAAACAAGCGGTCATCGGCGGCGGCCATCTCAGCCATCGTTGTGTCAATGTCACGCTCGGACATCCCAGTGCGTTGCAACCGCGTCCGAGTGTAATAGTCACCTTGCCGTTGCCAGGATACCGCACCGCCGACAAGCACCAGAAAGTCGGCCTCACCCGACGCAAAGCGGGGCAGTACCCAGCCGGCTTGAGAAAACCCAAGCGCACCGACAGGGATTCCTTGCAGCTTACTGCGCAAGGCGGACAACGCGCTGCGCGCGTTCACGTAGCGATCAGCCATGGACTGGCTGAGCCAATTCCCCTGCGACGCCCCAATGCCTGGTTTATCCCACGAAGCAACCGCGATACCTGCATCGAGAAGCGCATTGATGAGGGGATCGTAACCTTGCTGCGACGTGCGATCCTGGGGGCCATCTCCGTGAACCAGAACGACTGCCGCTGTCGCTGCGTGGTCAGGAAGCCAGAGCGTGCCGGCCAGGCGCAGTCCATTTGCGTCGAATGCAAAAGGTTCGCTGGCCCTGCGATCCAGACCATAAGTGTCAAGCCGCGCGAGAACCACCAAAGCGATAGCCACGATGAGACAGACCACGGAAATCAACCTTGCGCGGTAACGCTTCATCCAGATTACTTTGTGCATCGTCACTACTTTTTTCCTTTCAAGCGTTTCGGCTAACAGGCTCGAATCGCAGTGCCACTCCCTTAAGCAGTGCATGCATTAAATAACGCGCAACCTATTGATTTTTAAGATCGAAAAGCATCATTTTCTTGAGGGCCTTCACTGGGGTCAAGACTCAACCGCGCCGCAACATCAACGCCGCCACGGCACACAGCGTCAAGGCCACACATGCCAGGTAGAACGCATCGCTGTAGGCCATCAGGAACGCCTGATGATGAATGCCCTGATCCAATATCTGCAAGGCCCACTGCTGGTCCGGCAGTTGCGCCTGCAACACACCCTCACCGGGCAAGCGTTGCTGCAAGGCTGGGTCGAACACCGTGACTGACTCATTAATGCGCGCCGCATGCACCCGCTCACGCACCACCACCAGTTGCGCCAGCAGCGCCGTGCCGACGGCACCACCCAGGTTGCGCAGCATCGAAAACACCGCCGACGCCGAGCCCGCCTCCGCCTTCGCCAACCCCTGCACGGCGAGTACTGACAAGGCCACCATGATCAGCGGCTGGCCGATGCCGCGCACGACGATCGACGGCACGATCACATTGCTGGCACTGTCGGTCGATAGATGGGCGCCCATCCAGCAGCCCAACGCCATGATGGCGAAGCCCGAAGCGACCAGCAGCTTGGCGCTCAGCCACTTCATCAGGCGTGGCAAGAACGGCGCCATCACCAGTTGCACCAGCCCGTAGAGAATCAGGCTTACCCCGATTTCCCGCGCGTTGTAGCCCTGCAGTTGCGACAGGTAATTGGGCACCAGGAACACCAGGCCGAAGGTGCTGGCGCCGAAAATGAACATCGCCACACTGGCCACCCCGAAGTTGTAATGCCCCAGCAACCGCAAGTTGATAAACCCGTGCCGCCCTCCTAACTGACGAGCAACAAAGCCGATCAACCCCACCACCGCCAACAACGTCATCCACACGATGAACGGCGAGCCGAACCAATCTTTGCGCCCCCCCTCCTCCAGCACGATTTGCAGCGCACCGAGGCCCGGCACCATGCAGGCGATTCCCCACCAATCGCCCTGGCGCAACAGCTTCAGTTGCATGGGCTGACGATCGATGGACCAGGCCACCGCCGCCAGCAACGCGATACCGGGGAAGAGTTGAAGGTAGAAAATCCAGCGCCAGGAATACATGTCCGTCAGCCACCCGCCCATGGAAGGGCCGGCCGCCTGGGCCACGCTATTGGCCAAGCTGAACAGCGCCATGCCCAACGGCACCTTGCTGGCCGGCAACTCGGTGATGATCAGTTGGAACGACAACGGAATCAGCACCGCCCCGGCCGCGCCCTGCACCACGCGGATCACGATCATGGTTTGCAGGTTTGGCGCCAGCGAACAGGCGACCGACGCCACCAGGAACAGGCCCGAGCCCACCAGCATCACGCGGCGCAGCGAGAACACCTGCACCAGCCAGGCAGTGAGGGGGATCATGATGATTTCCGCCACCAGGTACGCGGTGGAAATCCACGAGCCTTCCTCGAACGTCGCCCCCAGGGCGCCTTCGATTTCCGGCAGCGCGGCGCTGGTAACATGCACGTTCATGCCGGCCATGAAACAACCAAACAGCCCGCCGATCACGGCCACCCAGGCACGCAGCGAGACCTGGGACGAATGCGCCTCAGCCTCCATGGGCACGCTCCCCACGGGTATCGACCGTGGCGATCACCGACATGCCCGGCAGGATCGGCGGGCTCGCGCCGCCCCGCTGCACCAGGCGGATCTTCACCGGAAAACGCTGGACGATCTTGGTGAAATTGCCCGTGGCGTTGTCTGGCGGCAACAGCGCAAACACGGCGCCGGAACCGGGGGCGATGCTGTGGACTTCACCCTGCCAGTGCTGGCCACTGAAGCTGTCCACCGCAATCTCCACCGCCTGCCCCGGTGCCATGTGCTGCAGCTGGGTCTCCTTGAAATTGGCGATCACATAAGCCTGGGTCACCGGTACCACGGCCAACAGCGGCAGACCCGGCGTTGCGTATTGCTGGCGCCGCACCTTGCGTTGCCCGACCACGCCGTCAAAGGGCGCACGGATGGCGGTATCGGCCAAGGCATTGCGGGCCAGGGCCAGGCTGGCCTGGGCTTCGCCAATATGCGCCTGGCGCTCGAGCAACTGGGCCTGGGCTTGCTGTCGACGCGCCTGGATAACCTGCGCCTGCGCCTGCTGGCGCGCGACCTGGGCACGCGCCTGGGCCAGCGCCGCCAGGGCTTGGGCCTGGCTGGCGCTCACGGTTTCCAGGTGCTGCGCGCTGGCCACCTGTTGTGCCACCAAGTTGCGATAGCGCTGGTAGTCCAAATGCGCCCGTCGCGCTTCAGCCTCACCGCTGTCGAGGGCTGCACGTGCTTGAACGATGCGTTGCTGTTGTTCGCTCAATTGTGCGTCCAAGGTGTCCAGGCGTGCCTGCTGCGCGGTGACCGCCGCATGTGCTTGCTGCAACTGCGCCTCGGCACTGTGCAGGCGCTCGGTGTAATCCCGTGCATCGATACGCACCAGCACATCTCCGGCCTTGACCGCCTGGTTGTCGTCGACCAGCACCTCGCTGACATAACCGGCCACCCGCGGACTGATTGCCACCCAGTCGGCGCGCACATAGGCATCATCGGTTTCCTCCAAGTATTGGCCCAGGTTCCACCACCAGGCGCCAGCCCCTACGACGCCCAGCAAAGCAGCGACTGAAACAGCGCTGACCAGTGCCCGGCGATGACGCTGCATCAACGTAGGAGGAAGGACTTCAATTGCCTGGTTCATGGGCGAGCTCCAAGGGTATTAACAGTGAGGGAAGACGCCGGGTCGTCACGCTGCCAGCCGCCACCCAGGGCCTGGAACACGTCGATCTGACGGTTGATCAATTGCAGGTCGACCTGGGCCAGGCGTGCCTCGAGGCTGACCCGGTTGCGTTCGCTGTCGAGCAGTTGCAGGGCATCCAGCCCACCGGCCTGGAAGCCACGCCGGGCCAGGTCGAAGGCGCGACGGCTGTTATCGAGAGCGTCGGCGACGGCCTGGCGACGCTGCTGTTCGCCCTGGTACAGGGCCAAGGCTTGCTCGACTTGCTTGAGCGCGCCCAGCACCGTGGCATCGAATTGCGCGAGGGCCTGGTGGGTCTCGGCCTGGCGTTGGCTGATACGCGCATGGGCGATCTGCCGGTCGGGAAACTGCCAGGACAGCAAGGGCCCAATGCCGTACACCACAGCATCAGCATTGCCCAGCTTACCCAGGCTGGCAGCCGAAGAGCCCAGCATGGCGCCAAAGGTGATACGCGGATAAAGCTGCGCGCGGGCAACGCCCGTGGACGCTGTGGCTGAACGCAACCGCGCTTCGGCGCGACGGATATCGGCGCGCCGTTGCACCAGCGCCCAGCCCTCGCCCACTGGCAACGGTGCCTGCAATTGCGGCGCCTGGGCACAGCGCAAGGCGATCACCTTTTCCGGGGTTTGGCCGCTGAGCGCGGCCAGTTCATACAGCGCGCTCTGGCGCCGGGCAGTGAACATGGGCAAGGGCGCACGGGTCTCCTCCAGCAAACCCTGGAGGCGCGCGACGTCCAGTTCGGTGGCGGCACCGGCGTGGCGCAAGCGCTGGGTGATGTCGACGCTCTGCTCCAGCAATTGCACCGAATGGCGCTGCACCTGCGCCTGTTGCGTGTAGACGCACGCCTGGGCATAGGCCCTGGCGGTCTGCGCCGCCACGGTCACGCGCCACTCATCTTCCATCGCCCGTGCCACCTGGGCATCGGCGCGGGCGGCGGCAATGCGATAGCGCACCGCGCCCCACAGGTCCAGGGTGTAGCTCAGGGAAAATTGCGGGGTATGGCTCCACTGTCCATCCGCTGACTGGCCAGAGGCCTTGGCCAGGGTCTGGTCATCACGACTGCGTCCATAGTCCAGGCCATAGGACAACGTCGTCGAGGCACGGCGTTCACCTTCAAATTGCTGCAACTGCGCGAGCAATGCATCGACATGGGCACCGGCTGCCTCCAGGTCTTTGTTCTCACGCAGTGCCTTTTCCACCAGGGCATCCAATTGCGGGTCGCGGTACAACTGCCACCAATGGTCGGGCAGCGCGTCACTGGTTTCCACCGACAAGCGTGGCGCGGGCTGCGCGGTGACCTGGGTCGACGGCACGTGGCCGCACGCGACCAGCGCACTCAACACAACCGCGAGCGGTGTGCGGTGTAAGGCGACAATCACAGAGCTGGGCATCACAAGGCTCGTTCAAGAAAGGGCCTTGCAGCATAGGCAGTCGCCTCGCGGGTTTCGCGCGCGCCCAGGCCATGTGTCGTCGCCGGACAGACACCGGGATGAGCGAATCAAGCGCCCGGGCGGAAATGACTCGGCGGGTAACCCATCGCCCGCCGAAACATCGCACTGAAGGCGCTCGGGCTTTGATAGCCATGCTCCAGCGCCACCTCCAGAATGGAGACGCCCTGGGCCAGCAATTTCAGGCTCAGGGCCAGCCGCGCGCGCTTGCGCCATTCGCCAAAGCTCATGCCCAGTTCGCGCTGGAAAATCCGGCTCAAGGTCCGTGTACTCATGTTCAGGATGTCGGCCCAGGCTTGCAGGCTGCTGTCATCGGAAGGGTTGCGGATAAAGTGCGTGCACAACCGCGCCAACCGCGCTTCGGCGGGCACCGGCACATGCATCGCGACCACGGGCGCCGTGAGCAGCTCCATGCGGATCAGCTCGATCATCGCCTGCATGCGCGGGCTGTTCTGCCCGGCGATCAAGGTGGCGGCGACGATCAGTTCGCGCAGCAGCGCCGACACTTCAATCACCTGGCACACTCGGCCCAATTCGGGCTCGGCATCCGGCGCCAGGAACAGTGTGCGCATATGCACGTCACCGGCCATGCGAATCTCATGGGCCGTCCCCGCCGGCACCCACAGCGCATGCCCGGAAGGCACCAGCCAGCTGCCTTGCGCGGTGCTGACCAGCATGACCCCGGAGACGCCATGAATCAGTTGGGCTTCGGCATGGCAATGGGCGTGCACCACCTCATCGTTGTGGTAATTGTCGGCATAGGCTTCAAGCCACGGCCTGGGAGACGATTGGGCAGTCATGGGCGGGTCTCGCGTCAACAGGCCCTGAGTCTAGCGAAAAGCACACTGGCGAAAACGATTGAAAGAGACAGCTGTCGTCGCATTCAAGACATCCGGTGAACTTCCGCGCCGCGCCGCCAGTCAGCTGAAAGGACTCTGACAATACGGTGGATGGTCGATGCAGATTTCATTGCAGCAACAAGTGGCCCTGGTCACCGGCGCCAGCTCCGGCATCGGTGCCGGCGCAGCCAAGGCCCTGGCCGCTGCCGGTGCGGCCGTGGTGCTCAACTACAACGCCCAGGCGGCACCCGCCGAGGCCCTCGCCGCACAGATCAATGCCGACGGCGGCCGGGCGATTGCCATCGGTGGCGATGTGTCCAAGGAGGCCGACGTGGAACGCCTGTTCGCAAAGAGCCTCGAAGCCTTTGGCCACCTGGACATCCTGGTGGCCAATTCCGGCCTGCAAAAAGACGCGAACCTGGTCGACATGAGCCTCGACGACTGGAACACGGTGATCGGCGTCAACCTCACCGGCCAGTTCCTCTGCGCCCGCGCCGCCGTGCGAATTTTCCAGCGCCAGGGCGTGCGCGATGGCGTGTCGCGAGCGGCGGGCAAGATCATCCACATGAGTTCGGTGCACCAGTTGATCCCCTGGGCCGGGCATGTGAACTACGCCGCGTCCAAGGGCGGCGTGGAGATGCTGATGCGCACCCTCGCCCAGGAAGTCAGCGAGCAACGCATCCGTATCAACGGCATTGCCCCAGGAGCGATTCGCACGGCGATCAACCAGGCGGCCACTGAGGGTGCGGCGGAAAAAGAGCTGCTCAAGTTGATTCCGTATGGGCGTGTGGGCGACGTGGAAGACGTGGCCAATGCGGTGGTCTGGCTGGCCAGCGACGCCTCGGACTATGTGGTGGGCAGTACCCTTTTCATTGATGGCGGGATGAGCCTTTATCCGGAGTTTCGTGGCAATGGTTGATTTGAACAAAGAGCCACAAAGCGCCATCGATGCCCACGGCATTATCGGCGACATGCGCAGCGCCGCCCTGGTGAACGACAAGGGCAGCATCGACTTTTTCTGTTGGCCGGAATTCGACAGCCCTTCGATTTTCTGCTCGCTGCTCGACACCCCCGAGGCCGGCATTTTTCAACTCACCCCGAACCTGCCCGAGGCCCGCCGCGAGCAAATCTACCTGCCCGATACCAACGTGCTGCAAACCCGCTGGCTCAGCGACGAGGCGGTAGTGGAAGTGACCGACCTGCTGTGTGTCAGTGAAGCCGTCGACGACCTGCCCCTGTTGATTCGCCGGGTGCGAGTGGTCAGCGGAACGGCAACGATTCATCTGCGCTGCGCTGTGCGCCATGACTATGCGCGTGCGCGAACTCACGCCAGCGCCGATGAAAACGCCGTGCTGTTCACCGCTGATGGCCAGCCTGGGCTGCGCCTGGCGGGCAGCCATGCGCTGCAACTGGATAACCAGGCCGCCGTGGCGACGTTTACCCTCGGCCAGGAAGAAAGCGCCGAATTCATCCTCGGTGGCGAGGACGACCCCCGGGTCACCAACGCCTGCACCGACCTGTACCTGCAACGTACCCTGAGCTTCTGGCGCGGCTGGATCGCCCAATCGAATTACCGCGGACGCTGGCGCGAAATGGTCAACCGCTCGGCGCTGGCACTCAAGCTCCTGACCTCGCGCAAACACGGCGCAATCATCGCCGCCGCCACCTTCGGCCTGCCGGAAACCCGCGGCGGCGAGCGTAACTGGGACTACCGCTACACGTGGATCCGCGATGCCTCGTTCACGGTCTATGCCTTTATGCGCCTGGGTTTCATCGAGGAAGCGAACGCCTACATGCGCTGGCTCAAAGGCCGGGTCAGCGACTGCTGTGGCCAACCGACCAAAATCAATATCCTCTACGGCATCGACGGCCGCCAGGAGTTGCCCGAGGCCACCCTTGATCACTTCAGCGGCCACGGCGGCGCGGCCCCGGTGCGCATCGGCAATGAAGCCTTCGACCAGGTGCAGTTGGACATCTACGGCGAGTTGATGGACGCGGTGTACCTGGTCAACAAATACGGCGAAGCCATCTCCCACGAAGGCTGGAAACACACGGTAGAAGTGGCCGACCAGGTCTGTGAAGTCTGGAACCAGAAAGACGTGGGCATTTGGGAAATGCGCGGCGAGCAGCATCACTTCCTGCATTCGCGGCTGATGTGCTGGGTAGCCCTGGACCGCGCGATCCGCCTGGCCTCCAAGCGTTCCCTGCCGGCCCCGTTCGCGCGCTGGGACGAGACACGCCAGGCGATCTACGCCGACATCTGGAGCAACTTCTGGAACGAAGAGCGCGGGCATTTTGTGCAGCATATCGGCAGCACCGCGCTGGACGGTTCGATGCTGCTGATGCCGCTGGTGCGCTTTGTCGCCGCCACCGATCCGCGTTGGCTGTCGACGCTGGAAGCGATCCAGGACAGCCTGGTACGCGACGGCATGGTGTACCGCTATCGCAACGACGACAGCCAGATCGACGGCCTGCAAGGCACCGAAGGCGCATTTGCCGCCTGCTCGTTCTGGTACGTCGAATGCCTGGCCCGCGCCGGCCAGGTGGAAAAGGCCCACCTGGAATTCGAACAGTTGCTGCGTTATGCCAACCCGCTGGGGTTGTACGCCGAAGAGTTCGACAGCCAGGCACGGCATTTGGGCAACACCCCCCAGGCGTTGAGCCACTTGGCGTTGATCAGCGCGGCGACATTCCTGGATCGCAAGTTGAGTGGAGAGAAGACGGTGTGGCAGCCCTGAGGTCGCCTGTGTGTGCTGGGGGTGTTGGCGCAGGAGTGGCAGGACACGTCACACGCTTGTCGACCACCGTCGCCCATCCCATCACAGTCTTCGACTAGAGTTCCCGCAACCATGCATCGCCAGGAGCCTGCCATGTCCGTCACCGCCCCACTGTTCTATGTACGCACCTCCCAGCTCGATATCGCGTATGAAGCCCACGGCCCCACTGACGGTGAGCCAGTGATCCTGCTGCACGGTTTCCCCTATGACCCTCGCGCCTACGATGCAATCGCCCCGGCGTTGGCCACGCGTGGCTATCGGGTGCTGGTGCCGTACCTGCGCGGTTATGGCCCGACGCGGTTTATCAACGAACACGTCATGCGTTCCGGCCAGCAAGCGGCGTTGGCCAAGGATCTGCTGGAATTCATGGATGGGCTGGCAATCCCGCGCGCCACTCTCGCCGGCTACGACTGGGGTGGCCGTGCCGCCTGTATTGTCGCGGCGTTGTGGCCGCAACGGGTGCGAGGGTTGGTGACCGGGGATGGCTACAACATCCAGGACATCGCCCAGTCGCTCACGCCTCAGTTGCCTGCGACGGAGCATCGCTTGTGGTACCAGTTCTACTTTCATACGCAGCGCGGGGTGGACGGCTTGACTGCCCATCGGCGCGAGCTCTGTGAGTTGCTGTGGTCATTGTGGTCACCGTCCTGGACCGAAGGACCAAGCCTGTATGGCCAGACCGCGCCGTCGTTCGATAACCCGGATTTTGTCGAGGTGGTGATCCACTCTTATCGTCACCGTTTCATGTACGCGCCCGGCGACCCAGGGCTGGAAGTCATCGAGCAGGCCCTGGCGCTGCAACCGGCGATTACGGTGCCGACGATTTCGTTGTGTGGTGCCGATGATGGCGTGGGGCCGCCGCCCCTGGAGGACGACGACGTGGCGCACTTCAGCGGTGTCTATCGCCGGCAGGTGCTGGCCGGTGTGGGCCACAATATCCCCCAGGAAGCGCCACACGCGACCCTTGAAGCGCTGTTGGAATTGCTTGCCTAGGCCACTGGCGAAAAACGTTCGCGATAGGCCTGTGGCGTCACCGCCAAGGCCCGCAGGAAGCTGCGGCGCAGCGTCTCTTCACAGCCAAAGCCGCACTGCACGGCGATGCGCTTGATCGATGCCGTACTGTCCGCCAGTTGCCGGCGGGCAGTCTCAACACGGATCAACTCGACGGCACGCGCCGGGGTTTGCCCGGTTTCGGCACGGTAGTGGCGCACGAAGCTGCGCTCACTCATGCCGGCTTGGGCGGCCAGGGTCGCGAGGGTCAGGTCGAGGGTCAGGTTCTCGGCGATCCAGGCGTGCAATTCGGCAAAGCGGCTGTCGCCCTTTTGCAACGACAAGGTCACGCTGAATTGCGATTGGCCGCCGGGGCGCTTGAGAAACACCACCAAATGCCGCGCCACTTCCAGGGCGACGGCGCGGCCCAGGTCTTCTTCCACCAGCGCCAGGCACAGGTCGATACCGGCCGTCACGCCGGCCGAGGTCCACAGCGTGCCTTGCTGGATAAAGATCGGGTTGGCCTCGACCTGAAGCGCGGGGAACTTGCGCGCCAGCTCGTCACAACGCGTCCAGTGGGTGGCCACGCGGCAGCCGTCGAGCAAACCGCTGGCGGCCAGCAGAAACGCACCGGTACACACCGAAGCCATGCGCCGGGTATGCCGGGATTTTTCCCGCACCCAATCCACCAGCGCCGGGTCTTCGGCGGCGCCGTACACGCCCCAGCCGCCGGCGATCAGCAGGGTGTCGCAAGGCTGGTCAACCGCAGGCAACGGCTCGGCCACCAGCGCCAGGCCAGCGGAGGTCATCACCGGTTGTGCCTGATCGGCGATCACCGTGACGGCATAGGGCAGCGGCAAACCGCGTTGGCGCGCCAGGTCATTGGCCGAGGCGAACACTTGCAGCGGCCCGGTGACATCGAGCACTTGTGCATTGTCGAAGGCGAGTACGTGAACAAGTCTGGGCATGATTGGCGTGATTCGTGGGCTCAATGGCGTATGCGCCAAAGCCTAGGCCTCTAGAGTGAAGCCGTCCACCCCTTTATCGGAGCGTCATTCATGACTTTGCAGATCGGCTTTGTGTTGTTCCCCGGCATCCAGCAACTGGACCTTACCGGCCCGTACGACGTACTGGGCTCGTTGCCGGATGTGCAGTTGCACCTGGTCTGGAAAGACCTGGCTCCGGTCACGTCCAGCACCGGGATGGTCTTTACCCCGACCATGACCTACGCCGACTGCCCGAACCTGGATGTGCTCTGCGTGCCCGGCGGTTCCGGTGTGGGCCCGTTGATGGAAGATCCGCAAACCCTGGACTTCCTCAAGGCCCAGGCCCGGACCGCGCGCTACGTGACGTCGGTGTGCACCGGTTCGCTGGTGCTCGGCGCGGCGGGCCTGTTGCGCGGACGCAAGGCGACGACGCACTGGGCCTACCACGACCTGCTCGCCCCTCTTGGCGCGATCCCGGTACAGGAGCGCGTGGTGCGCGATGGCAACCTGTTCACCGGCGGCGGCATCACCGCCGGCATCGACTTCGCCCTGACCCTGGCAGCGGAGTTGTACAGCGAAGCGGCGGCACAATTGGTGCAGTTGCAGATCGAATACGCCCCGGCGCCACCGTTCAATGCCGGCCGCCCAGACACGGCGCCCACCGCTGTGCTGGAAGAAGCCAACAAGCGTACGGCCGAATCGCGCAAGACCCGCGCTGAGATTGTGGCGCGGGCGGCAGCGCGATTGGGTTGACGACGCGGCTCGCGGCCAGTGTGGCTTGTGTAGGGGCCTCGGTTGATCGCCAGCAGCGATGAGCAGGGGGACCGTACTTTCTTCAACAAGCCATCACGTCGGTCGGGCCATCAGCGCCAGGCGCACGGCCAACACCGTCAGCACCGTGGCCAGGCCCCACTTCTGCAGGGTGGCGGTGCCGGGGCGGCCGCTGAAAAACCGGCTGGCCGCCCCGCCAAACACCCCCAGCACCAGGTGAAACACGGCGGCGATGAAGGTCAGCACGCCGCCCAGCACCCACAGTTGCGTCGCGATCGGGCCTGCTTCGGGGCGCACGAACTGCGGCAGGAACACCACGAAAAACAACAGCGCCTTGGGGTTGAGCAAACTGTTGAGCATGGCCCGTACGCATACACGGCCCAACCGCACGCGTTCGACCTGGGTAGCTGCCCCACCGGGCTTTGCCTGCAAGGTCTTGGATACCAGCCACAGCAGGTAAATCACGCCGGCATAGCGAATCAAGTCGAATGACGGTGGCCAACTCGCGACCAAGGCCGTCACGCCCATGGCCGTCAATGCCGTCAGCAGCAGGTCCGCTACGCCGATGCCCAGGGCTGAGGCCGCGCCACCGCGCCAGCCATGGGTCATGCCGTGGCTGATGACGAACGCCATGTTCGGCCCCGGCGATAACAGCAACAGCACAACAGCACCGGAAAAAACCGCCAAGGTTGCGAGATCTATCATGCTCGGCCCATCCACCGGGAAAGCTCGTAGATTAAGCAGCGAACCTGACGCAAACAAAAAATTGTGCTGGATACAATCCCGCACGTACGGGTCATCGACTACAGCATGAATAACGTTTGGACGCTCACACTGCCGGGCACTCACCTGTTCGCCAAACACTATTATCAAACAGTGGGCACCGCCTCCCAGGACAACTTCCTGGATGAACCGCATCATTTAAGCGTAAGTTCCGCAGACAACTTCCGAACCAACGAAAGCCCGGCGGCTGGGCACTTTATGCTCCTGATCACCCCATACTTGTCCCCTTTTCCTACCTCTCTTTGGAAAAGGTTCTCGCGTTAAACAGGAAAAATCTCACATTTGTTCCTACACTCAAAAACACACGCCATGACCGAGTGCCTGGACAAGGATCGTCAATAAAATGCCAAAAGAATATCGCCTAAAGCGTCTATCACAACACTTCCGCAACGTCGTCAATTCGTTGACATAGCACACAAAGGGACCACTCCTTTAGTCACCACCCCGCACATTCCACTCATATGAATGGGCGGTTGCGTTTTATCCAGAGTTGCCGTCGTTCGACGTTCCCTCAATAAAGTGGCCCGCCGCCTTATTGAATAAAGAACCGAACAGAGAAGTCTGGAGTGCAATGAGGGATGTTTTATGCCAGAGACGTCGTCCGTCGACAGCTTGTTTTTAACACGTGCGGGTTTTGTTGAATTTTTTGTTGTTTTCGTCAAATCGATCCATGGCCTGACGGCTATCCTGCCGCCGTTGGTGCTGGTATTTTTCATCGACCCGATGGCCCCTGAACTGCGCTCCCACTTTCTCGGCCTGCTGCTGTTTTTCGCGATCCTGACCATTATTCTGTTCCAGGCTCTCGGTATTTATTCCGAGGAACTGTTCAGCAATCGACTGCGCTTGCGCACCAAGATAAAGGCCTGGTCGGCAGCGTTTTGCATCCTGCTGTTCATGTACCAGATCCTGCAGTTTTTCCCGCAACTGACCCCGCGCAACCTGGTGTATTGGTACATCACCAGCCTGGGGCTGTTCTGCCTTGAGCGCCTGCTCATGCTGCGCCTGTACCGCCAGCTGATGCGCCACGGCATGTACCTGCAACGCACGGTGATCCTGGGTTTCACCGACACCGCCGTGCACGTCGCCGATCACCTGCAACGCAACGGCGATATCCGCTCGGGCCTGATCGGCTTTATCGATGACCGTACCGAGCGCATTCCCAAATCGTTGAGCAACCTGCCCTTGCTGGGCAACACCCGCGAGCTGGAAAAGCTGATCCGCGCCGAGCAGGTCAACCAGGTCATGATTTGCCTGCCCTGGGCGGCCGAACAGCGTATCCATGGGCTGGTCAATCGCCTGCGCCAGATGTCGGTGAACGTGATGCTGGTGCCCGACATGGCCGCCTTGCGCTATGGCCACAGCCGCATCAGCGAAGTGGGTGGCATCCTGATGTTCAACACCTCGCAGTTGCCACTGCGCGGTTGGTCGCCGGTGATCAAGCGCCTGGAAGACTGCCTGTTGGCAAGCCTGGCCCTGGTGGTGCTGTCACCGTTGATGCTGGCGACCGCGATTGCGATCAAGCTCGACTCCAGGGGCCCGGTGCTGTTTCGCCAGAATCGATTTGGCTACAACGACAACGAAATCCGCGTATTCAAGTTCCGCTCGATGTACACCGACCAGAGCGACTTCACCGCCGAACGCCAGACCACGCGTCACGACCCACGTATCACCCGGGTCGGACGCATTATCCGCAAGACCAGCATCGACGAGCTGCCGCAGTTGTTCAACGTACTGCTGGGCAACATGTCGATCGTTGGCCCGCGCCCCCACGCCACGGCCACCAAGGCCGCCGGTATTCCCTTCGAAGTGGCGGTGAGCGAATACAGCTCGCGGCACCGGGTCAAGCCTGGAATCACCGGCTGGGCGCAGATCAACGGCTACCGCGGTGAGACCGACACGCTGTTCAAGATCCAGAAACGTGTCGAGTACGACCTGGAGTACATCTCCAAGTGGTCGGTGTGGTTTGACTTGTACATCGTCTTCATGACGGTCCCGGCCGTCCTTTCCACCAAGGAAGTCTATTGATGAATCCCCTCGACGGATTAATTCCCTGCATCATTTCCGGTGGTTCGGGCACGCGGCTGTGGCCGGTGTCGCGGCAGAACATGCCCAAACCCTTCATGCGCATGCGCGATGGCCAGAGCCTGTTGCAGAAAACCTTCCAGCGCGCCAGCCGCCTGCCCGGCGTGCAGAGCGTACTCACGGTCACCAACCGCGACCTGCTGTTTCGCACCCTCGATGACTACCGGCTGGTGAACAAGGCGCACCTGCCCCTGGACCTTTTGCTGGAGCCGTTCGGGCGCAACACGGCCGCCGCGATTGCCGTGGCGGCACTGCATGTACAGGAGCATTTCGGCGACGACGCGCCGTTGCTGATCATGCCCGCCGACCACTTGATCCTCAATGAAACCGCGTTCGCCGCCGCCGTGAGCCAGGCCCGCGTGCTGGCTGAAGCCGGCTACCTGGTGACCTTCGGTATCCAGCCCGATCGCCCCGAGACGGGCTTTGGCTACATCGAGCAAGGCGAGGCCTTGAGTGCCGGGTATCGCGTCAAACGCTTTGTCGAGAAACCCGACCTGGCCACGGCCCAGGCCTACCTCGACGGTGGCAAGCACCTGTGGAACGCCGGGATGTTCTGCTTCAAGGCCAGCACCCTGGTCAACGAACTGACGACCTATGCTCCCGACGTCCTGGAAGCGGCCAGCGCTGCGCTGGCGCATAGCCAAAGCCTGCAGAACAAAACCTCGCGCCAGCGAGAGCTGGACGCCGATGCCTTCGGCAGCGCACCGGACATTTCCATCGACGTGGCACTGATGGAGAAATCCCAGCACGTGGCCGTGGTGCCTTGCGACATCGGCTGGAGCGACATCGGCTCCTGGGAAGCCCTGCGCCAACTCACCCCCAATGACGCCCAGGGCAACCAGGTCAATGGCGAAGCGATCCTGCACGACGTGCACAACTGCTACATCGACTCGCCCAAGCGTGTATTGGGCGCGGTGGGCGTGCGCGACCTGATCATCGTCGACACCCCCGACGCGCTGCTGATCGCCGACGCCCATCGCAGCCAGGATGTGCGCTACATCGTCGCCGAACTCAAGCGCCAGAACCACCCGGCGTACAGCTTGCACCGTACCGTGACGCGGCCGTGGGGCACCTATACCGTTCTGGAGGAAAGCCCCCGCTTCAAGATCAAGCGCATCGTGGTCAAGCCCCTGGCATCGTTGTCGTTGCAGATGCACCACCACCGCAGCGAGCACTGGGTGGTGGTCAGCGGCGCGGCACAGATCACCAATGGCGAGCGCGAGTTCTTGATCAACGCCAACGAGTCGACCTACATCCCGGCCGGGCACAAACACCGTTTGAGCAACCCGGGCATCATCGACCTGGTGATGATCGAGGTGCAGAGCGGCGAGTACCTGGGGGAGGACGATATCGTGCGCTTCGATGACATCTACGGGCGCGCGCCCCTCGACGTGAACAAATGATATGCGCACCGCGTTGATCATCCCGACCCGCAACGCCTCCAGTCATTTGGCGCGCCTGTTGCCCGCCCTGACGATGCAAACCCTGCAACCGGACGAGATGCTGGTGGTGGACAGTGCCTCCAGCGATGACACCGCGGCGCGCTTTCAGGCGTTTGGCGCGCGGGTCGAGGTGATCGACGCCAGCACGTTCAACCATGGCGGCACGCGACGCTGGGCCAGTGAACAGGTGGACGGCGACGCATTGATCGTGATGACCCAGGACGCAATTCCCGCCGACCCGCAGACCTTCGCTAATCTGCTGCACGAGTTGCAGGAAGACCCGCTCAACGGCGTGGCCTACGGCCGCCAATTACCACACCCCGACGCCGGTGTGCTGGGCGCGCAGTCGCGGCACTTCAACTACCCGCCCCAGAGCCGCAGCAAGAGCCTGGCCGATGCGCCGGAACTGGGGATCAAGACCTGCTTCAGCTCCGACTCGTTTTCCGTGTACCGGCGCAGCGCCCTGGAGGCGGTCGGCGGCTTCCCTGTGGATGTGATCGGCAGCGAAGACGCGTTTGTGGCGGCACGCCTGCTGCTCGACGGTTACAAAGTGCGCTACGCCGCCACGGCGCGGGTGTACCACTCCCACGACTACCGGCTGATGGATGAGTTTCACCGCTACTTCGACATTGGCGTGTTCTACGGTCGCGAGCCGTGGATCCGCGAGGCCTTCGGCGATGCCGGCGGTGAAGGTAAACGTTATGTACTGGCCGAGCTGGCGGCCTTGCGCAAGGCCGGTGCCTTGCACCGCGTACCCGAAGTCCTGGTGCGCAGCGCGTTCAAGTTGCTCGGCTATCGGCTGGGCCAACTGGAGCGCCGCCTCCCCGTCGCCCTCAAGCGGCGCATCAGCATGTTCCCCGGCTATTGGAGGTGAGCATCATGACCTACAGGAGGTCCCCCTTGATGAAACGCACCGTGCTCGTCCTGGCCTTGATGGCCCTGACCGCCTGCAACACTCCCGCGCGTATCGTGCCACCGGACGACCAGACCGTCGAAGACGGCAAGCGCGCTCTCGAGCAGCTCGCCCAGTTGCCGCCGGCGATGGAACGCATTCGCGTCGGCGACCAGTTGCGCATCGTGCGTGATGCCGGTGAGATGCCGACCCTGTCGGCGTTCAACGTCAGCACGATCTACGAGCTGACGCTGTACACGGTGCAGAACGACGGCAAGATCAACTACCCGTTCCTGGGGCCGATCCAGGTGGCGCGGCGTACGCCCGCCGAGGTGGCAGAGGAACTGACTGAACGCCTGGCGCCGGTGTACCGCGAGCCACGCGTGACAGTGAATATCAACCAGGCGCCGGGCAACTCGGTAATCGTCGGCGGCGCGGTGAACAACCCCACGGCGGTACAGATCGCCACGGCCAATACCCTGGAACAGGCGATTGTCGGTGCGGGCGGTGTCAGCCAGGCCGGCAACGCGAGCATGGTCGCGCTGCTGCGCGAAGACGCCCAAGGCGCCTACCACGCCTACTTCCTGGACTTCAGCCAGTTCCTCAAGACCGGCACCAGCGGGCGCAAACCCGTAGCCCTGCAACGCGGCGACGTGGTGTTCGTGCCCAAATCCAACGTCGGCGAACGCATCCAGGGAGTGGATACCTACATGAACCAACTGATCCCGTTCACCAAGTCCATTGGGGTTGGCTACAACTACACCCGAACCAGCAGCGGCAGTAACTGAAGGAGCGACATCCCATGATCGAGATCCGTTCTTTTCGTGACCTGCTGCGCCTGTTCTTCATCTTCCGGCGTGAGTTCAAACTGGCCGCGATTGCCGCGCTGGTGATCATCCTGCTGGGCGCTTTTTTACTGCCGGCCAAGTACGAATCCACCGCGCGCCTGCTGGTCAAGCCAGGACGTGATTCGACACTGCCGATCGAGATCAGCAACCGCCAGGCGTTGGTGATGCCCAGCACCCAGCGCGACCCGATTGTCGACGAGGAACGCCTGCTGACCGGGCGCCCGATCGTGCGCGCGGTGGCCGAGCACTACCTGGAAGTGATCAACAACGCGCCACCGCCGGAGGGCTTCTGGAAGCGCACCAAGCATTACATCAAGGAGGGCGTGGGCGCGGTGTTCGATGGCCTGCGCGTGGTACTGGAAACCGTGGGTGTGATTGAAAAAACCACCGCGGTGGAACGCCTGGCCGCCGGCCTGGAAAAGAGCTTTGAGGTGAGCCACGCCGCCGGCTCCACGGTAATGGACATCACCTTTACCTGGGGCGACCCGCACATCGCCCAGGCGGTGGTCAAGGCTTGGGTCGAGACCTACATCAACGAGCGTACCCAGGCCCTGGGGCGCAAGAGCCTGTACACCTTCTATGAGGGCCAGGTGTCCACCAGCGCCGCCGAGATCAAGCGCTACAAGCAACAGATCCTTACGCATTTGAACCAGATCGGCGCGGCGAGCATCACCGACCGCCTGGAAGACTTGTCCGAACGCATCAACGTGCTGCGCGGCGAAGTGTTCAATACCACGCGCCTGATCGCTTCCTCCGACAGCGCCATCGCCAGCACCCGCGCTCAGCTCAAGACCCAGCCCAAGGAAGTGACCACGGTGCGCCAGATCGCACTGAACCCGCAGCAGCAGGATTTGCGTCGCCTGCTGAACCAGAAGCTGCTGGAACGGGCCGACATGATGCGCACCTACACGGATAACGCGCCGCCGGTCAAAGCCCTGGATGCCTCGATACGCGCGATGCAGGCCCAGGTCGCAGGCGAAAGCAACACGGTGCAAAGCTCGGAAAACCGTGCGCCCAACACCCTGGAAATCCACCTGCAGCGGGTGCTGCTGGATGAGTCGAGCAACAACCTGGCGTTGCGTACCCAACTGGTGCAGCAACAGAAACACCTGGCGAACCTTGAAGGCCAGCGCAAGCAAGCCCTGGAGATCGAACCGGAACTGGCCCGCCTGGCCCGCGAGCTGAGTGCCACCGAACGCAACTATGCGCTGTACGTGGATAACCTGGAAAAATCGCGCATCGACCGTGAGTTGGACAACAGCCAGATCAGCAACATCGCGGTGATCGAAGAAGCCACCTTGAACCCCGGCCGCATCTTCCCGAAAACCCTGATGATGTTGGTGTTGGCGATCCCGTTCGCCATCGTCGTCGGCTTGCTGGTGATCTACCTGTGCTACCTGCTCGACCAGCGCATCCACGACGGCGGCCTGGTAGAACGCAAGTTCGGCCTGCCGCTATGGACCACCCTGCCGGAGCTGGACACCAGCACCGCGCAAAGCACCAACGCGTTCAATGCGAGCATCTACCGGCTGTACGGTTTGCTGCAACTGGAGCGCATCGCCGAACGCGGCATGACCCTGGGGCTGACCTCGGCGCGCCACGGCGAGGGGGTGACGTTCGTGGTGGAGCAATTGCGCCGATTGCTGCAGGAAAACGGCATCAGCGTACGCGTCGGCGGCGTGGAGCCGGCGGCGCCTGGTGAGGTGGTGCTGCTGGATGCCTCGGCGCTGCTGGACAACCGCGACGCGTTCATCACGCTGCGGCGCGCGGACCTGATCGCGTTGGTGGTGGAAGCGCAGAAGAGCACGGTGCCGGTGGTGGAGCATGCGCTGTCGATCCTCAATACCGCATTCGGCAAAGTCGACGGCATCATCATCAACCGGCGTAAATTCGAAGTACCGGCCAAGGTGCTTCAAACCATCGCCAAGTACCAGGGGGCACTCTGATGCGCATCGCCCTGCTCGCACCTTTGCCGCCGGAAAAAAACGGGATCGCCGACTACGCGAACCATTTCAAGACGGCACTGGAGCAGTTGGGTGTGGAGGTGGTGACCCCGTTGAGGGGCGTGGCCGGCACTGGCGAAGCGATCCGGCAGGCCGTCGCCGCGTTCGACTGGCGCCGAGTGGACCTGGTCCACGCCGAATTGGGCGGTGGACGCCTGGGCGAGTTCCTGGCCCTGGGCGCACTGCGCCGGGCCTACCCCCACCTGGCACTGACCGCCACCGTGCACGACCCGGAACGCCTGGTCTGGCGGCGTGAGCACCTGCCCTTCCCGCTCAACCTGCTGGCGCGTTTGCCCAGCCCCTTGCCGCAGGCGGCCGTGGTGCTGGCAGACCCGTTGACCTTGCGCGAAGAACGCCAGGTTGCCCAGGGCCTGACCCGCCTGGTGACCCTGACCCGACTGGGCGCCGAGTGCCTGAGCCAACGCATGCAACTGCCGGCGGGTAAAGTGGCGGTGATCAACCATGCCAACCTGTCCATTGCCGCGGCCCCTTTGCCGCCGCTGGAGACACTGCGCCTGCTGTATTTCGGTTTTATCTACCGAGGCAAAGGTATTGAGGACTTGTTGCAGGCCTTGGCCGCCGTGTTCCAGCAAGCCCCCGAATGGCGTGAGCGTATTCGCCTGACCCTGGCCGGTGGCACCGCCGCCGAAATGGCATTTGGCGCAGGCGGCAATTACCTGGAGCAACTGACCCGCCAGATCGCCGACCTCGGCCTGGCGGGAACCATCGACTGGCGACTGAACCTGCCGGCCAGCGAGATTGCCCAGACGATCCAGGCGCACCATGTGATGGTGCTGCCCTATCGCGAATCGAAAAAACTCGGGCTGCTGGGGCGCCAGCGTGGCACCAGTGGCGCGTTGTCCTGGGCGGCCGCCTGTGGGCGCGGCGCGATCACGTCGGATGCGCGGGCGTTTGCCGAAGAAGTCGCCAGCGGCAACGGGGCGATCTATCCCCAGGGCGATGTGGCCGCGCTGAGCGCGCAATTGTTGCGCCTGGCACACACGCCGTCGCTGGCTCGGGACTGGGCCGAACGCGCCGGGGAAATCGGCCGCGAGCGCCTGTGGCCGTTGACCGCGCAAAAGTTTGTACAGCTGTTCGATGAGGCCGTTGCAGGAGCCGACCATGGCGCGTAAACGTACCTGCCTTGCCACCCTGGCCGTGGTCGCCGCCCTGGGCCTGAGCGCGTTTTTGTGGGACCGCCAGGCCGACGCCGAGAGCCATGTGCTCAAGGGCAGCAAGGTGGTGGTGTGGAGGGATTTCCTGGGAGTGAACGCGCAGTTCTTGTGGTTTGCCCCTGAGCGTTACCAGAAGCAGATCGACCGCCTCAAGGCGCTCGGGCTGGAGTGGGTGCGCCTTGACCTGCATTGGGACCAACTGGAGCCGGCCGAGAACCAGTACCAGGTCGCGACGCTGGATCAACTGGTCGGCAAGCTGCAAGACAACCAACTCAAGTCGGTGTTCTACCTGGTCGGTTCGGCACCCTTCGCCACCACCGCGCCCGCCGGTGCGCCTTACCAGGACCAGTACCCGCCCAAAGACCCGAACGTGTTCGCCAAACGCATGGCGCTGCTGGCCCAGCGTTACCCCAGCGTCGACGCCTGGCAGGTGTGGAACGAGCCGAACCTGCTGGGTTTCTGGCGCCCTGCGGCAGACCCGGCCGGCTACGCCACGCTGCTTACCGCCACCGCCGCCGCCCTAAGGGCGGTCGACCCGAATAAACCGGTGGTGGCCGCCGGCATGGCGTTCTTCGGTGAAATGCCCAATGGCCAGAACCTGTTCAGCGCCCTCGGTGCCCTGGGCGTCGCAAGTTTGAACACGGTGATCGCCTATCACCCCTACACCCAATTGCCCGAGGGCAACGACCCCGCCAACCTGGACTTTATCGCCAAGACCCGCGCGCTCAACCAGGCCCTGCGTAACAGCGGCGTGCAAACCCTGTGGAGCACCGAATGGGGCTGGTCAACCTACACCGGGCCCAAAGACGCCCAGGACCTCATTACCCTCCAAGGCCAAGCGGATTACGTGGTGCGCCGCCTGGCGCTGATGAGCGCGCTGGATTACGACCGCACCTTCCTGTTTACCTTGAGCGACCTCGACCCGCGCGCCAGCGTGCGCGATCAGTCTTATGGTTTGCTCGACATCGACGCCAACCCCAAGCCGGTCTACACCGCCTTGAAACAGTTCCTCGAGGTCAGCGGGCCAACGCTCACCCCCGGCGACCCGCCCACCACCGACGCATGGCCCGACGGTCTGTTCAGCATCGGCTGGACCCGCGCCGACGGGCGCAAGCTGTGGTTCTTCTGGTCGGCCCAGGGGGGTAACGCACACCTGCCAAACCTTGCCAGCGCAACCCTCTATGACCCGCTGCGCGGCACGCAAACCCCGGTGAGCGGCACCAATGGGCTGACCCTCCCGGTCAAGCCAAACCTGCAAATTCTGTTATGGGATTGAGGCCAGCCATGCGCATTTTATGGATCCTGCCCTACTCGCCCTGGCCCGCCACCAGCGGCGGCAAGACGCGCCAGTTCCACCTGTTGCGCAGCCTGGCGGCGCGCGGGCATCGGATCACCTTGCTGCTGCATGACAAGCACCCGGTGTCGCTGGCCGATCGCCAGGTGCTGGAAGCCTTCCTCGAACAACTGATCATCCTGCCGCGCCGCCCATTGCGCAGCGTGAAGACCCTGGTGGCCGGATTGTTGGCGCCCTACCCATTGCTGGCGAGCGTGAATGGCCTGTCGGGAGCCTTGCAGGACACCTTCAGCCAATTGCTCAATGAACATTGGGACGTGGTGCAGATCGAGCACAGCTACAGCTTCCAGCCCTATGAAGAGGCGCTGGCGCGAAAGTCCCAACCCTTTGTACTGACCGAACACAATGTCGAATCGGCCCTGGGTGCGGCGACCTACGACCGTTTGCCGCGATGGGCGCTGCCGTTTATTCGCTACGACCAATGGCGCTACACCCGCTGGGAACGCCGGGTGATGCGCCAGGCAACGCAAGTAGTGGCGGTGACCGACAGCGATGCCCAGGTCCTGGAAAAAATCGCTGGCAAGCCGGTGCCCGTGGTGGTCAATGGCGTGGACTGCCAATACTTCGCCAGCGCCCAGCCCGACCCGTCGGCGCATCGCGTGCTGTTCCTCGGCAACTATGAATACGCCCCCAATGTGGATGCGATTGAGTGGGCGCTGGATGAGATCCTGCCCAAGGTCTGGGAGCACTGCCCGGACGCGCGCATGAGCGTGTGTGGTTTCGGCATGCCCACACGCTGGCGCGAACGCTGGCAGGACCCGCGTATCGAATGGCAAGGCTTTGTGCCGAACCTGCTGGCCCTGCAATCGAGCTGTTCGGTGTTTCTCGCGCCGTTGCGTCATGGCGGCGGCTCCAAGCTCAAGGTGTTGGAGGCGCTCGCAGCCGGGTTGCCGTTGGCGAGCACCGATCAGGGCGTGTCGGGCCTCGATCTGGTAGAGGGGTTGGATTACCTCGGCGGGCAAAGCGCGACCAGCCTGGCGGATGCCGTGGTGCGCCTGCTGCAATTTCCCGGCGCTGCCGCGCCCATGGGTGAAGCCGGCCGCACCTACGTGCGCCGCGCCCATGACTGGAGCGTCGCCGCCAGCCAATTGGAAAAGGTGTACGCCACGCTGTCGCCGCTGAATCAAAAGGAGCCCGCATGCGCGTAGGCCTGGATTACCGCACCGTCGGCACCTCGCCGCAATCGGGCATCAGTCGCCAGGTGTATGCGCTGGAAAGCGCCCTGCGCACGCTGCCGGGTATCGAGCTGGAACGCTTTACCGTGGCGCCGCTGGGCGATCAAACCCGCTTGCAGGCCCACTGCCCCGAATGGGGTTGCGCCAAGACCGCGATGCACCAGCCGCACAATCGCCTGCGCTTCGAAGCCGGCTTTTTGCCCCGGGCATTGCGTGAACAGCACATCGATGTGTACATCAGCACCTTCAATATGGGCCTGCCACTGCCGCCCAAGCCCAGGGGGTTGCGCACGGTAGTGCTGCTGCATGACCTGTTCCAGATCACCTTGGACAACTACCACGCCAACCGCTTGAAGGCGCTGATCTACAAGACCAGCGATCGCCTGTCGATTGCCTACGCAGTCCACAGCGCTGACCGGGTGTGGACACCGTCGCAGTACAGCGCCGATGAAACCGTGCGGTTATTTCCCAACGCCGCGGGCAAGGTTCGTGTGCTGCCCAACCAGGTCGATGGCTTTACCGAACGGGCGGCGGACCTGGCAGACCGCCAACTGCCCGAACGCTACTGGCTGCTGGTGGGCACCCGGGAACTGCGCAAGAACGTACCGTTCCTGGTGGACGCCTGGCAGCAGGCGCGCCGCCAATCCCCTGGCGTGCCTGAGCTGGTACTGGTGGGCAGCCTCGATCATTTGCCCGAGGCCCAGCGCAGCTTGCCGGGGGTTCGCGCCTTGAGCGGCGTGTCGGATGCCGAGTTGCAGGCGCTGTACCGCCAGGCGTCGCGCCTGTGGCAGCCGTCCTATGCCGAAGGCTTTGGCTTGCCGGTGATCGAAGCCCTGAGCGTCGGCACGCCGGTGGCCGTGGCCAGCGGTACCTCACTGGATGAAATCACCCCGCCGTCGGCGCCGCGTTTTTCGCCCACCGATGCACCGGCGCTGGTGCAGTTGATGGTGACGCTGGCCGAGCGGCCCGATGAAGAGCCACCCGAGCAGAGGCGTCAATGGGCTGCGCGCTTCAATCAGCATGCCTATCGCCAGCACCTCGCCGAATTGATCGAGGAATTGACGTGAGGCTGAACCTGACCGGTCTCGTCGCCGTCCTCTTTGGCGTGCTGTTCGGCGCCCTGGCCCTGCTGCTGTCGCCGGCCAAGGCCTTTCTCGCAGTGATCGGCCTGGCGGCGGCGGTGACCATCTTGCGTTTTCCGCTCTGGGGCCTGCTGCTGTTCGCCGCGATGGCAACCTTCATGCCGTACTCGACGGTCAACCTGGGCATTCGCACCACCGTCAGCGAGGCGATCCTGGCCCTGACCTGGGGCGCGGTGATGTGGCACGGGTTTCTGTCGCGCCTGCCCGACACCCCCGGTTTGGCGCGGCGGCCCACCGACCAGATGCTGCTGGGGCTGATGCTGTTCAGCGTGTTCCCGTTTATCGTCGGCCAGGTCATCACCCACGCCGATGCCAGCGGCCTGGCCAACTGGCTGCGTTGGCTGTTGAACCTGTCCGGGGTGTTCCTTGCCGCCAAATTGCTGGTGGACCAGAAGCAGCGTGAATCCCTGGTGATCGCCTTGCTGCTGGGCACCCTGGCGATGCTGGTGCTGTCGATTGCGGTGTTCGTGCGCACACGTTCGGGGGCGGGGATTGCGCCGCTCCTGGGGCTGTTCAACTACGCCAACTACGACATGTTGAAGTTCGGCCTGGAGGCCATGTCGTCGCGCATGGGCTCGCCGTGGACTCACCCGAATGCCATCGGCGGGATCATGGCGTTGCTGCTGCCGTTGGCGTTCTGCTATGGCATGACTGAACAAGGCTGGAAACGCGCACTGGGCCTGGCTGTGGCGTGCCTGGGCGCGGCCGCGTTGCTGTTGGCCAGCAGTCGGGGGGCGATGGTCAGCCTGGCGTTGGTGCTGATGTGGATGGCCACGCGTCGCGTGCCGTATACCGGCCGCCTGTTGATGATCGGCGCGGCGCTGACGGTGGCGCTGGTGATGGCGTATCCGCCGTTGCAGGAGCGCCTGGCGACGATTTTCTCATCGGACAACGCCAGTACCGAAGTGCGTTTCGATGAATACCGCCTGTTCCCCCAGGCGGTTGCCGCGTACCCGCTGGGTATCGGCTTCAAGGTCGACCCACCGGTGCCGGGCACGCACCTGCTGGGGATCTCCAACCTGTGGCTGAACTACATCTACAAGATCGGCCTGGTGGGTATGTTGCTGTTTGTCGCCGTGACCGTGCGCTGGTGGCGCGAAGCTCGCCCGGAAAAAGGCCCGATCCG
This sequence comes from Pseudomonas sp. FG86, assembly GCF_057808775.1. Taxonomy (NCBI): domain Bacteria; kingdom Pseudomonadati; phylum Pseudomonadota; class Gammaproteobacteria; order Pseudomonadales; family Pseudomonadaceae; genus Pseudomonas; species Pseudomonas sp. FG86. The sequence continues at coordinate 74,301 of NZ_JBMDIS010000026.1, forward strand.
CCTGACCAAGGACAATGCGCTGTGGTTAGGCACCACCGCCGGGATTCTCTCAGCGCTGGTCAGCGGCTTGTTTGACCACTACTTCAGCTTTGCGGTGGTGATGGTGGCGTTGTTCTGGCTGATGGTGGGGATCAATGTGCTGGAGGCGCGCCGGTTGTTTCCGGCGCGCCTGCCGCCGCTCAAGGGCGTGGCTTATCGCAAGCCGCTGCTCGATGGCGTGCGTCCCTGATGCTCGGCTCTGCGGCGTGGCTGACCCTGGCGACCTTGCTCGGCCTGTGCCTGGGGTTCGCCCGCGAATGGTTGTTGGTGGCGGCCTGGGGCGCAGGGGAACGCAGCGATGCGTTCCTGATCGCGCTGTTCTTGCCCGAGGCGTTGCGCATGTCGTTGGCCGGGGGCGTGTTAAGTGCCGCCGCACTGCCGCTGTACCTGGCGCGCAAGGCCGCTGAGCGGCTGGCTTGGCTGGCGGCATTGTTCCCAGCGCTGCTGCTGATTGCCCTGTGCACCAGCCTGCTGCTGACGCTGCTGGCGCCCTGGCTGGTGCAGGTACTGGGCCCGGGGTTGGCGGCGAGCGCCACGACGCTGGCTGGCAGTAACCTGCAGATTGTCGCCTGGTGCGTGCCCGGGCTGATGTTGCATGGGTTGTTCAGTATTCCGTTGCAGGCCAGCGAGCGCTTTGTGCTGGCGGGGCTGGGCTCGCTGCTGTTCAACCTGCCGCCGGTGATTTACCTCGCCCTGGCAGGCACCGCGACGCAGCCGCACACGCTGGCCCTGGCGTGCCTGGCGGGCAGCCTGTTGATGCCGTTGGCGCTGTTGCCGTCGGTGTGGCGCCAGGGCTGGCGACCGTGGCGCTGGCAGTTGTCGGTTGCACCGCTGCGGGAGTTGGGCCAGCGCATCGGGCCATTATTGCTGAGCAATGGTGCCAGCCAGGGCCTGGCGCTGATCGAGCGGCTGGTGGCGTCGCTGCTGGGCGAAGGCGCGGTGACGTGGGTCAACCTGGCACGCAAGCTGATGAACCTGCCGTTGATTGCGCTGATGAGCCTCAACCAGGTGCTGCTGGGCATGATGAGCCGGCGCCAGGGCGATGAGCGCCTGGCCCTGCTCAAGCGCGGCCTGGAAACCGCCAGCATGTTGACCCTGCCCGCTGGCGTCGGCCTGGTGGCCGCGGCGCCGAGCCTGGTGGCGTTGCTGTTGCCCAGGCAATCGGCCGACTCGCCGCTGCCCTGGTTGCTGGCATGGTTCGCCGCGCCGCTGGTGTTCGGGGCATGGAACGCCTTGCTTGCGCGGTATGCCTATGCCGCTGGCGATACGCGCCAGCCGCTGCGTTGCGAGGTGCTTGGCAGCCTGGTCAATGTGCTGTTGCTGGGTGCCCTGCCCTTTGTGTTCGGACTGGCGGGTATTCCGTTGGCGGCACTGGCCGGGGTGATCGGCACCGCGCTGTTGCTGATGCAGCGCCAGGGGTTGCTCGGCGCCTTGCCGTGGGTGCGACACGGGTTGCTCAGTACGCTGGTGATGGGGCTGGCGGCGCTGTGGCTGTTTCGGATTGACGGCGTGTGGCTGCAATTGGCGCTGGGCACCCTGGCCGGTGCCACAGTGTTGTTGGCCATGGGCCTGTGGCTCAAGCCGTGGCGCAAGGCATGACGCCAATTGTGGCGAGCACGCTTGCTCGAGGGTGCGAAGCGCTCCCAGGAATGTGGGGTTTATGAATAGGGGGTGGTCAGGTGAAACATCGTTGGATTCAAATGGATATCGCCAAGGGCATTGGCATCCTGATAATCGTCTACGCCCATGGCTGGTTCGTCGCCTCGTCCCCGGACCTGCTGTACCCGATCTTGGCGTCGTTCGTGCTGCCGCTGTTCTTCTTTTTGTCCGGGGTATTTTTCAAGCCGGAGCAAGCCTTCACGCAGATGGCGGTCCGCAAGGCGGACGGCCTGCTCAAGCCGTTTTTCTTCACCCTGCTGACCTACGTGATCGTGCGCGACCTGCTGCGCGGCCAACCACTGCTGCCGGATATCGGCGGTGTGCTGTATGCCTCGGTGGACACTATCCCCTGGCAAGCGTTGTGGTTCCTGCCGCATTTCTGGGTGGCGATCCTGTTCAGTTGGGTCGTGCTGCGGCTGATCGAACGCCTGTCGCTGGCGGTGAGCTGCGTGCTGATGCTGGTGCCCTTGCTGATCGGCATCTGGATGTTGCCCTTCTTCTGGCAACTGCCAGTCACCGTCGGAGGGCAAACCTGGGTGCTGCCCGGCTTACCGTTCAGCCTCGATATCACCCTGATCAGCAGCACGTATTTCATTTACGGTTACCTGCTGCGCGACAAGTTACGCAGGCATCAGGGCTCGCTGCTGACGCTGCTGATTTCGGTGGTGCTGTTCGCAGCGGTGTTCATTTATAGCCACGACACCATGGACCTGGCGCAACGGCGCTACGACCACTGGCTATGGACCAGCTTGCTGGCGGTGATTGGCGTCTACCTGTGCTGGGCATTGGCGCGGGTGCTGATGGTGTCGCCGTTGATCACCCGGGCGATGACCTACATCGGCCAGTCGACCCTGATCCTGTTGATCTTCCATGGGGAAATCCAGCACAAGACCTTCGACCTGATGGAGCGCCTGGGCCTGCCTGCATTTTTTGCGGCGTGCGTGGGGTTTGTGGTGGCGGTGGGGGCGCCGTTGCTGATTGGGGAAGTGATAAAGCGGGTGGCGTTCTTGCGGTTTTTCTACTTTCCGTTTGCCCTGCGCAAGGCGTAAAAAAACCCGTAGGCGCGAGCGCCCACAGGTTTTTTGGATCAGTCATCCAGTTGTTGCGGAGCAGGCTTGCTGCCGGGCTTGGCTGGCTTGGCTGGCTTGGTGCCCTTGGCCGGAGCGGGCGCCACAGGTTCGGGCTCTGCGACGGCAGCGGCTTCTTTTTCAGCCTGGGGCATCTGGTCGATGGCGCTGAAAAACGCCTTCAGGTCGAGGGTATCCGGTGGCACGGTCTTCTCGACTTTCTTCTCGCCGTCCTTGCCGATCAGGATCACTTTGGTGCCGCTGCCGGCACCCAGTTTGAGGGCACGGATCAGCGCATTGGTTTCAGGTGGGGTGAGCTTCTTGTTGTCCTTGGGATCCTTGGCGAACTTCTCCCCTTCGGCACCGATGCTGCCGAACTTGATGGTGTAGAACACCATGTTGCGCTCTTCAAACGACTGCTTGGTGGCAGGCTCGTCCAGTTGTCTCTTCAGGTCTGCCAAGGTGGCATTACCGGAATCAAGCTCCACCACCACCAGTGGCCGGGCTTTGCCCAGGTCCTGCTTGAGCGGGTTGATATCATCAGCAGCCAACAGCGGCCCCGTAAAAGCCATCAAGGTAGCCAGGGTCAGCGACCGGATGAGCATGCGCACCTCCTTTGAATTCCATGCAGGGTTCTTGAGTTTCATGTCTGCGACAGTCAAATTCAAGGATGATTCCTACGTCACTTTAAGAAAGCGTAGGTCAGGGCGCCCGCTACGCAAGGGTTTTGGCCTGTTCAATGCTCATTGTTTCCTTTGATTGCGGAAACATTACGAGACCTTCCACTCGGGCCAATGTCGCGCAAAGACAGGCGCGACAATGGGGTCGGCATCCACCCGCACGAGGGTCTGGGCAAAGCCTGGAGCCAGGGAGTTCAGGGCCTCCCGCGCCTCGTCCCAGCGCGACACCGCCGCCGCCATGATGCCCAGGGCATTCGGCGCCTGGTTCGGGGCAAACAACTGGCCCGCGAACTGATTGGCAAACACCACCCAGGCATGGTGCAGGTAGCGACGCGTACCGCTGGTCAATTGTGCTTGTGCTGCCGGGTCCGCATCCCCCAGCCAACGCTGGGGGTAGTCGAGGATGCCGATGGCCGAGTAGCAATTGGCAGCGATGTATACCAGGCCCCTGATGATCTGGGCACGGTCGCCGCTGAGCAGGTGCGAGTCGGGATACTCCAGGCCCAGGTGGATCAGGATCGCCGCACTTTCGGTCAACACCTGGTCATCGGGCGTGACCAGGGTGGGGATCTGCTTGAGCGGGTTGATGCGCGCCAGGGCTTCGCTGCCCGCACCGTCCTGCCAGGAACTGGCGTCCACCCGTTGCCAGGGCACCGCGCAACGTTGCAGGGCGATTTCGATCATGCAGGAGCCCGACTCGTCTGTGCCATAGAGCGTGTACATAGGTGCTTCCTCCTTATCGCAGCAGCTTTGCCTGCAAGTTGGCCTTCACCTGCGACCATTCCGAATCAATGATGCTGAAGCGTACCGAGTTGCGCTTGCGACCGTCGGGCATGATGCGTTCGTGGCGCACGATGCCTTCCTGGACGGCGCCCAGGCGCAGAATCGCGGCTCGGGATTTTTCGTTGAGTTCGTCGGTGGTGAATTGCACGCGCACGCAATCGAGGACTTCGAAAGCGTAAGTCAGCAGCAAGAGCTTGGCTTCGGTGTTGATCGCGGTTTTTTGGGTGGACTGCGCCAGCCAGGTATGGCCGATTTCCAGCTTGCGATTGGCCCGGTCGACCTTCCAGAACCGCGTGCTGCCGACGATCCGGCCGGTGTCCCGGCGCACGACGGCAAATGGGATAACCGTGCCGGCATCACGTCCGGCCAAGGCCGTGTCGATGTATTGATCGACCGTGTGCGGGCCCGGTACATGGGTGACCTTGAGGTTCCACAGCTCGCCGTCGGCGGCTGCGTCGAGCAAGGCGGCCGCGTGTTCACGCTGCAGGGGCAAGAGCTCGACCGTGTGGCCGGTCAGGGTGATGTGGGTCATGGGGCGGCGCCGTCGGATGGTCGTCAGAGAACAAGAGTGCAGGCTCTCACCCGGACGAGGCAAGTGTTTTAGAACAGGCCCATTTGCCCACCGACCAGGGTGCTGAAATCATCATTCACGAACGGCAAAATAGCATCGGCCACCGGCTGTAACTGGCGGGTAACGTAGTGGTCGTAGTCGATCGGCGCCTGGCGCACTTCCAGTGGTTCGGGGCCATTGACGCTGATCACGTAGCTGATCCAGCCGCCGCGCTGGTATTGGCGTGGGCGGCTCAGGCGGTCGTTGTAGTCGTCGGCCAGGCGCGCAGCACGCACGTGAGGCGGGACGTTGCGTTCGTAGTCATCGAGCTGGCGGCGCAGGCGCTTGCGGTAGATGAGCAATTCGTCGAGCTCGCCGTTCAATGTGCGCCGCACGTAGTCGCGCACATAGTCCTGGTGGGGCTGGCGATGGAAGATGCGCTGGTAGAGTTCCTGCTGGAATTGCCGGGCCAGGGGCGACCAGTCGCTGCGCACGGTTTCGAGGCCCTTGTAGACCATCTCCTCGCTACCATCGGCGCGCACCACCAAGCCGGCGTAGCGCTTCTTGCTGCCCTCCTCCGCGCCACGGATGGTGGGCATCAGGAAGCGGGTGAAGTGGGTTTCGTACTGCAGTTCCAGGGCGCTTTGCAGGCCGAACGCATCGTGCAAATGCGTGCGCCACCATGCGTTGACGTGCTGCACCAGTGCCCGGCCGATGCGGCTGGCATCGGCCTGGGAATGAGCGCTGCCGAGCCAGACAAAGGTGGAGTCGGTGTCGCCGTAGATCACTTCATAGCCCTGGGCTTCGACCAGCGCGCGGGTCTGGCGCATGATCTGATGGCCGCGCATCGTAATCGACGAGGCCAGCCGCGTATCGAAAAAGCGACAACCGCTGGAGCCGAGTACGCCATAGAAGGCGTTCATAATGATTTTCAGCGCCTGGGACAGCGGCGCATTGTGTTCACGCTTGGCCTCTTCGCGACCTTCGGAAACACGAGCAACGATGGACGGCAGGCAATGCCGGGTGCGGGAAAAGCGCGCACCGCGAAAGCCTTCCACGGACTCGCTGTCGTCCGGGTGCTTGAGACCCTCGATCAGGCCCACCGGATCGATCAGGAAGCTGCGGATAATCGACGGATAGAGGCTTTTGTAATCGAGCACCAGTACCGATTCGTAGAGGCCGGGGCGCGAGTCCATGACAAAACCGCCAGGGCTGGCCTGGGGCGGCTTGTCGCCCAGGTTCGGCGCGACGAAACCCTGGCGGTGCATCAGCGGCAGGTACAAGTGCGTGAAGGCGGCCACCGAGCCACCGTTGCGATCGGCCGGCAACCCGGTGACGCTGGCGCGTTCGAGCAGGAACTTGAGCAGCTCGGTCTTCTCGAAAATCCGCGTGACCAGCTCGCAGTCCTTGAGGTTGTAGCGCGCCAGGGCGGGCTTGTCTTCGGCGAACATGCGGTTGATTTCGTCCATGCGCTGGTACGGCGTGGAGATGTCCTTGCCCTCGCCAAGCAGGGTTTGCGCGACGTTTTCCAGGCTGAAGGATTCAAAGCTCCAGGTAGCGGAGCGCAGGGCTTCGATACCATCGATGATCAAGCGCCCCGCCGCCGCGGCGAAATAGTGATTGCGGCTGCCATGTTCGCGCCAGGCCATGGGCTCGGCGCCACGGCCAAGCAGCAGCGGCACATTGAGGCGCTTGGCATGTTCGTGGAGCACGCGCAGGTCGAACTGCACCAGGTTCCAGCCGATGATGGCATCGGGATCATGGGTGGCGAGCCATTGATTGAGGCGTTCGAGCAATTGGGCGCGGGTCTCGCAGTAGTCGAGCTTGAAGTCGACTGCGTCGGTGTTGTTCGGTGGACCGAGCATGTACACCTGGCGTTCGCCGCAACCTTCGAGGGCGATGGAGTAGAGATCGCCCTGGGCCGTGGTCTCGATGTCGAGGGATACCAGCTTGAGCGACGGGCGGTAGTCCGGCGCGGGTTTCATCTGCGCGTCGAGCAGCGTGCCGCTGGCATCCGGCGTGCCGCCGAACCACACCGGGGCGGTGATGAAGCGTTCCATCATGTAGCGCTCGGGGGGCCGTACATCGCCTTCGTAGACATCCACCCCGGCGGTGCGCAGGCGTTTTTCCAGATCCATCGCCTGACGGTGCTGACGGGTGTACAGGCCCAGGACCGGGCGGTGATGGAAGTCGCACAGTTGCAACGGCCGCAACTCGATATCGCGCTCATCCTTGAGCAACCAATCCAGCGGCTTGCGGTGGGCCTCGGGAATGAACATCACCGAGGTTTGCACGGGGAGGCGGATAAACCGTGGCCCAAGGTCCGTGGCCAGCCAGAAGCTGACCTCCGTGCCCCCAGGGGTGTCGCGCCAATGCCGGGTCAGGACAAAACCCTGCTGTAAATCCACCGTACCGCACCTCAGGAATCGCTTTCAGGGCGTGATTCTACCTGTCATACGTCTAAACGCCGAACGTTTGCGGCGAACAACCGGTGATCAGAGGGTGGCCACGGTGCCGGCAGCCATCGACGTCTACAAGAAGCTGGAAACGGGCATCGCCCATGATGCCCGTTTGGGTCAAGCCTGCCGGGCTTGGCTGAGATAGTCTTCGATATTGCCCATCTGCTCATCCCATCCACGGGAGTTCATCTTGAAGGCTTTCTGACGGCGAGCCTCGGGAATGGCGTCGAAGCCCGACTCAACGACCCGCAGCAGAATGCCAGGCGCGCGGTCTTCAATCGTGAACTCCACCAGGGTGGGTGTCTCCTGGTCGTAGTCGACAGTCTTATCGACCGCGAACGGATGCCACCAGAAAGAGAACAACGTTTGCGGCAGGATGCGCTCGATCTTGGCTTTCCACACCACATGTTCGTAACCAGGATAGGTAATCGGTGCTTCGATGGTCTCCCCGGCAACAAAGGTCTTGCCCTTGAGGGCAATGCCAAACCAGCGACCGAATTGTTCGGCATCGGTCAGTGCCGCCCACACTTGTTTACGTGAAGCGTTCAGCAGGACTTTTCGTTCTATGCGATCTAATACATGCATAAGTCACCTCCTCCATTGACAGTAGGCGACATCGACCAATGCGCAAACTTCGGTTGTGCGCGATGATGATGACCCCATCCTTGACCCGGCCATAGGTTATGACTGACCCGTTGAATGGAAGTTGCTTCTGTAAAGGCGTGCGCTATCAAGTGGACAGCCTGGACATGCCCATCAGCCACTGCCACTGCGACAGCTGCCGCAAAGTGCATGCGGCTGCGTTCGTGGCCACAGCCGGCGTGATGCGCAAGCATTTTCGCTGGACGCAAGGTGAGGACCTGCTGTCGTCGTTTGAATCTTCGCCGGGCAAGCACCGGCATTTCTGCTCGCGCTGCGGCTCACATCTGATCGCTGAACGTGAGTTTCAGCCGCATGTGATTGTGCGGGTGGCGACGCTGGATGATGATCCGGGCGTCAGGCCCACCTCGCACATCTGGACGGCCCATGATGTGCCGTGGCTGACTTATGAGGGCGTGGAACAGTGGGATGAGTGGAAGACCTGATTCGTCAGACGTGCGGGTCGCCCGGCGCCTTGCTCGGGGTCGCATATTGCGGCTTCAAGTGGCCTTCCTGGTCGAGTAGCCAGGCGTCCATGATCTGGCGCACTACAGGGCCTGCCACACGTCCGCCCGCCTCGCCGTTTTCGATCATCACCGAGATCACGATTTTCGGGTGTTCCGCTGGTGCGAAGCCGACGAACAAGGCGTTGTCACGATGGCGCTCCAGGGTCTTGTTGCGGTTGTAGCGCTCCCCCTGCTTGATTGCCACTACCTGCGCGGTACCGCTCTTGCCAGCAATACGATATTGGGCGCCAAGCGCAGCAGCCCGGGCGATACCGCGCGGGTCGTGCATTACCAATTGCATACCGTGGTTGACCTGCTCCCAATCGCGCGGGTCCTTGAGGACCACGTTGGGCATGGGGTTCTCATCCACCGGCGGCACGCCATTGATGGTCTTGGCCAAGTGCGGTCGGTTCCACACACCTTTGTTGGCGATCAACGCGGTGGCTTGAGCCAGTTGCAGCGGCGTGACCTGCATATAGCCCTGACCGATTCCGAGGATCACGGTTTCACCCGGGAACCAGGGTTGGCGCCTTGTTGCACGCTTCCAGGCCTGGGATGGCATCAAGCCAGCGGACTCTTCGAACATGTCCAGTGAGACCTTCTGGCCAAGGCCGAATTCGGCCAGATAGTCGTGCAAGCGGTCGATCCCCAGCTTGTGGGCAAGGTCGTAGAAGTAGGTATCGTTGGAGCGCATGATGGCCGCGTCCATGTCCACCCAGCCGTCGCCACTGTGGTTCCAGTTGCGGTATTTATGGTCAAAGTCCGGCAGTTGGTAGTAACCGGGGTCGAAGACGCGGGTTTGGGCTGTGACGACGCCACTGTCGAGACCGGCAATCGCCACTTCCGGCTTGATGGTTGAGCCTGGGGCATAGAGCCCGCGCAATACGCGGTTGAACAGTGGCCGGTCGATCGAGTCGTGCAGCGCGGCGTATTCCTTGAAGCTGATACCGGTAACGAACAGATTCGGGTCGAAGCTCGGCTTGCTGACCATGGCCAGTACTTCGCCGGTTTGCGGGTCAAGGGCGACCACCGAACCACGACGATCGCCCAGGGCTTCTTCAGCCGCTTCCTGGAGTTTGACGTCCAGGCTCAGGACGATGTTTTTGCCGGGGATCGGGTCCGTATGCTTCAACACGCGCAATACCCGGCCCTGAGCATTGGTCTCGACTTCTTCATAGCCGACATGACCATGCAGTTCAGACTCGTAGAAGCGCTCGATGCCGGTTTTACCAATGGATTGCGTACCGCGGTACTCCACCGAATCCAGGGCCTTGGATTCTTTTTCGTTGATACGGCCGACATAGCCGATGGAGTGAGCGAAGTGCGCACCCAGCGGGTAGTGGCGAACGAACTGTGGCTCCACATCGACCCCGGGAAGCCGGAATTCATTCACCGCCAATACGGCGATCTGCTCTTCCGTCAACTCGTAAAACAGTGTGACAGGGACGAAGGGATGGCGTGCTTGCTTGAGTGCCTTATCGAACACGGCACGGTCTTCGGCGGGCAGATGCAGCAGGTTGACGATGGCGTCGAGTTCACCTTTGAGATCCGTGGTGCGCTCGCGGGTAATGGTCAGGTTGTAGCTGGGACGGTTGTCAGCCAGCACAACCCCGTTGCGGTCATAAATAAGGCCGCGGGTGGGCGTAATGGGCAGGACATGGACCCGGTTGTTTTCAGAAATCGTCGAGTGATAGTCGAACTGCACTACCTGCAGGAAATACATGCGGCCCACCAAGGCACAGGTGATGCCAATCACCAACAGCGCGCAGGCGAGCAGACGTTTGTTGACCAAACGGTTTTCTTTTTCGTGATCTTTAATCGGTATGGGTTCAGGCATTTCTACAGCATCTCGTTGAAGAAGGTCGACGCCGCGTCCTGCGGATGAAAAATCAATCCTTGTGAAAATGTGCTGCACCATACCAAAAATGAAGAAACACTTTGCATCGATTTCCCCAACGGCACTCTGGAAGAGTTGTTTTGTGTAGTTGAGTCAAAATTCAGATGGGTATCTATGCTCCAACAGCCAGGCGTCACTCGGGCCAACATGCCATCAGGATGGTGGGATGCCAACCCGAGGGTGCGCCTCAGCGTTATCGTCCTGCGTGAGCACGCTTGCGCCTGCGCTTTTCGACCGCCCAAAACAAAACCCCATCTGCTTTCGCAAATGGGGTTTCGGAATTTAATCTTGACGATGACCTACTCTCACATGGGGAAACCCCACACTACCAT